>DASQOS010000402.1:0-2386 GCA_035644375.1 Rhizobacter sp. | reverse complement strand
ATGCGCCGCTTTGCGTGCCGAGGCAATGCACATCGGGACGCACACGCGCCAGCTGCGGCCGCGCGAAACGCACCAGGCCTTCGTCGAGGCCGAGTCCCAGCAGCCACACGCGCGGTGCCTTGGCCAGCAGGTCGGCGGCGGCCAGCAAGGTGTCGTTGCGCAGCGATTCGAAGGTGCGCGCCAGGCTGTCGCCCTCGGTCTGCAGGTGCGTCGCGATCGAGTGGCTGCGCGACGGCGCCGCACTGGCGCGCGTGCCGGTCTGGAACGGCGGCGCCAGGTTGCGCTCTTCGCGCGCCTGCAGCCGCACCTCGTTGAAATCGGCATACCCCAGGCTGCGGAACAGCCGCGCGCCGGTCGCCTTCGAGACGCCGGCCATCGCCGCGAGCTCGGTCGCCGAATACGTGAGCATGTCGTCGGCGCGGTCCATCAGCAGCGCGGCGAGCTTGCGCTCGCTCGGCGACAGCTGTTCGTAATGCTCCTGGATCGCCAGGGTCAGGCGGGTGGTCATCGAGCGCGTGGAAGGTCCGTCAAAAAGTTCTGCAGAAAAGTTGGCGCGATTGTCGCTGAAACAGAAGTTTCTTGAAACCATAGATTCTGAAACATTCGTACCGCGCTCTTTTTTGCTCCTTTCTCGCTCCTCTTTCTTTATCTGCCCGCCCCGCCCGCGTCACCCCAGGAACTGCCTTGCCCAGCCACGCCTTCACCCGAGAAACAGTCTGGGACGAACTGAAATCCGTGGCGTGGCCCGACTCGCGTTTTCATTTCCGTTTCTCCGAGTTCATTCCCGACTTCCAGGGCTCGGCCGCCGCGATCGACCGCGTGTGCAGCCTGCCGGCGTTCCAGCAGGCACGCCATGTGTTCGTCACCCCCGACAACAGCTTGATCGAGCTGCGTCGCCGCTTGCTCGCGGCCGGCGTCAGCCTGGTGGTGTCGAGCTACAACATGTCGCGCGGCTTCTACCTGCTGCGTCCCGGCGCCGTGCCGAAAGGCCATGAGATGGAAGCGGCCTGGCTCGATGGGCTGGAACACTTCGGCGAACCGCTGAGCTTGCAGTCGCTGTCGGCCCTCGGGCGTTTCGACTTCGTCGCGACCGGCGCCTTGGCGGTCGCCACCTCGGGTGTGCGCTTCGGGCGCGGCCACGGCTTCTTCGATCTGGAATGGCGCATCTTCAGCGACATGGGCCTGGTCGGCGACCGCACCCCGGTGGCCACCGTCGTGCACGACGTGCAGGTGCTCGACAAGCGGCTGTTCCCCAGCCCCGACGACGTGCTGGTCGACACGATTTGCACGCCGACCCGAACCATCGACGTGCAGCGCGACGCCCCACGGCCGCGCGGTGTGCGTTGGGAGGCCGTGGCGCCAGAACAGATCGAGGCGATCCCGGCGCTGGCCGAGTTGCGCCGAACCATCGGCATGGCCTGGCCAGTCGGCGTGTTCGACCACCTGTTCCTGTCCGAGAACTCGGCCTAGCAGTTGCAGCGACTCGGCGAGGCGCTCGCGCAGACCTTGCCGTATGCGCTGGTCGGCAGCGTCGCCGGCTTGGCCGTGGCGTTCGCGTTGGCGGTGGCCGGAACCATCTGGCGCAGCCTGGGCCGCACACTTTTGCCGCTGTCGCTGGTCACGCAGTCGATGCCGCTGGTCGCGCTGACGCCGCTGGTGGTGCTGGTGTTCGGGCGCGGCACCGCGAGCATCCTGATCGTCACCGTGTCGGTGACCTTCTTTCCGGCCTTCGTGACGATCGCGCAAGGCCTGGCGCTGGTGCCGACCACGGTGCAGGACTTCGTGCGCGCCTACGGTGGCGGCCGCGCCAAGCAACTGCAGTTGATCGCCGTGCCGTGGTCGCTGCCCTACCTGTGCGCGGCCGCGCGCCTGGCCGCACCGCGTGCTTTTCTCGGCGTGATGATCGCCGAGTGGCTGGCCACCGGCACCGGCGTCGGCAACCTGTTGAACGAATCGCGCGGCACGCTGGACTTCGGAATGATATGGAGCGTCGCGGTGGCGGCCATCGCCATCGCGGTGGCCTTGAACGCGGGGGTCTCGGCGATCGAACGCGCCGTGCTGCGCCGCTATGCGATGGGTGCTGCCACCTGAGCGATGCCTCGAACACCCCACATTGAAAGGATGACCATGGACCACAAGACCGACGTGCGCGAACGTGTGTTCGGCGACCTGCGCAAGGTCGCATTGCCCGACAGCCGTTTCAACTACGACTTCGGCGAGTTCATCGCCGACTTCGAGGGCAGCAGCGCCGCCACCGACCGGCTGATGGCACACCGCTTCTACCGCGATGCGAGTTGCCTGTTCATCACACCCGACAACTGCATCGAGGAACTGCGCCACCGCGCACTGCTCGACGGCAAGCTGATCCTGATGACGACGTATTCGA
>DASQOS010000401.1:0-6332 GCA_035644375.1 Rhizobacter sp. | reverse complement strand
ACATGGCCGCCCAGCACCTCGCGCAGCGCCTTGTGCATCAGGTGCGTGGCCGAGTGGTTGCGAATGGTCTTGGCACGGCGCTCGGCATCGACGCGCGCATTCAGCGTGTCGCCGACCTTGACCTCGCCTTCCACCACGCGGCCGTGGTGGCCAAACACCGCCGCCTGCACCTTGATCGTGTCTTCGACGAGGAAACGCGTCGTGGCATTGCGCAGTTCGCCGGTGTCGCCGACCTGGCCACCGCTCTCGGCGTAGAACGGCGTCTCGTCCAGCACCACCACCGCATCGTCACCGGCCCTGGCGCTCTGCACCGGCGAGCCATCGACGTAGATCGCCGTCACCTTGGCGGCGTCGTGCGCCAGCTGCTGGTAGCCGTGGAAGGTGGTGTTGGCACCGCTGTACGCCAGCCCTTGCGCCATCTTGAACTTGCCGGCGGCGCGTGCCTGCTCGCGCTGGCGGGCCATCGCGGCCTCGAAGCCGGCTTCGTCGACCGTCACGCCGCGCTCGCGGCAGACGTCGGCGGTCAGGTCGAGCGGAAAGCCGTAGGTGTCGTGCAACTTGAAGGCGGTCTCGCCGTCGATGGTTTTGGCGTCCGTTTTGGCAAGAGCGGCCAACGCGGCCTCCAGAAT
Source organism: Rhizobacter sp. (assembly GCA_035644375.1). Classification (GTDB taxonomy): domain Bacteria; phylum Pseudomonadota; class Gammaproteobacteria; order Burkholderiales; family Burkholderiaceae_C; genus Rhizobacter. Next base: position 5,703 of record DASQOS010000401.1, on the reverse strand, counting down.
TTCCATGCCGTTGGCGATGGTGCGGAAGAAGCCTTCTTCCTCCTGCTTCAACACCTCGGTCACGCGCTTTTCGTTTTGGCGCAGCTCCGGGTAGGCATCGCCCATCTCGCCGACCAGCGCCGCCACCAGCGCGTGGAAGAACGGCTTGCGCGCGCCCAGCTTGTAGCCATGGCGGATGGCGCGGCGCGTGATGCGGCGCAGCACGTAGCCGCGGCCGGCATTGCTCGGGATCACGCCGTCGGCAATGGTGAAGCTGCACGCGCGAATGTGATCGGCAATCACCTTGAGCGACGGCGAGTCCTTGTCGCAGTCACCCGCGCCGGCCCTGTCGACCACCTTCTTGGCAGCCGCCAGCAGCGCGACGAACAAATCGATCTCGTAGTTGCTGTGCACATGCTGCAGCACGGCCGTCAGGCGTTCGAGTCCCATGCCGGTGTCCACGCTCGGCTTGGGCAGCTTGTGCATCACGCCCGCTTCGTCGCGGTTGAACTGCATGAACACGTTGTTCCAGATCTCGATGTAGCGGTCGCCGTTCTCGTCGGGCGAGCCGGGCGGGCCGCCGGCCACTTCAGGGCCATGGTCGTAGAAGATTTCGGTGCACGGGCCGCACGGGCCGGTGTCGCCCATCATCCAGAAGTTGTCCGACGCATAACGCGCGCCCTTGTTGTCGCCGATGCGCACGATGCGCTCGGCCGGGATGCCGATGTGCTGGTTCCAGATCTCGTAGGCCTCGTCGTCCTCGGCGTACACGGTGGCCCACAGCTTGTCGGCAGGCAGCTTGTAGACCTGGGTCAACAGCTCCCAGGCGTAGCCGATCGCGTCTTTCTTGAAGTAATCGCCGAAGCTGAAGTTGCCCAGCATCTCGAAGAAGGTGTGGTGCCGCGCGGTGTAGCCGACGTTTTCCAGGTCGTTGTGCTTGCCGCCAGCGCGAATGCACTTTTGCGAGGTGGTCGCGCGGTTGTACGGGCGCTTGTCGAAGCCGAGGAACACGTCCTTGAACTGGTTCATGCCGGCGTTGGTGAACAGCAGCGTCGGGTCGTCGCCGGGCACCACGGGGCTCGACGCCACGATGGTGTGCCCCTTGGACTCAAAGAACTTCAGGAAGGTCTGGCGAATTTCAGAGGCTTTCATGCCGAGGCTTTCTGCGCGACGCACGCCGCAAAGCGGTTCGTAACTGCTTGATTTTTCGAGGATTTTGATTATAGAGCGGGGTGCTGCAGCAGGCCCGCGGCGATACTGCGCGCAACGCCGCACTGCTGGCGGGGGCATCAGACAACTCTGCTATTTTTGGTTATCTTTCGGGTCCGCAGGAAGTCCAAATACAAGAAAGCAGCCGCGACATGACTCTGCCCAGCCTTGAAATCCGTCATTGGGTTCTGCTCGGATTCGTCGCCTCGGCGCTGTACGTGCACCTGCGTGGCAAGGTGCGCTTCCCGCTGCAGCGGGCGCTCGACTTCACGGTCCTGCTGGCCCCGATCAACGCACTGATGTACCTGTTCTCGCGGGTGCCGCGCAGCGCCTTCATCGACCCGCGACGTTTTCCCGAGCTGATTCCTTTGCAACAAAACTGGCAGACCATCCGCGACGAGGCGCTGCGCCTCGCCGACGACGGACTGATCCGCGCCGCCAACGGCTACAACGACATCGGCTTCAACTCATTCTTTCGCACCGGCTGGAAGCGCTTTCACCTCTGCTGGTATGGCAAGGACATGCCGTCGGCCACCCAGCTGTGTCCGCAAACGGTGGCGCTGCTGAAGTCGATTCCGTCGGTGCGCGCGGCGATGTTCGCGTCGCTTCCGCCCGGCGCGCGGCTGGTGATGCACCGCGACCCGTATGCCGGCTCGTTGCGCTACCACCTCGGCCTGGTCACGCCCAACGACCCCGGCTGCTACATCGAGGTCGACGCCGAGAACTACCACTGGAAGGACGGCGAAGCGGTGATGTTCGACGAGACCTTCGTGCACCACGCGGCCAACACCACGGATCATCAACGCGTGGTGCTGTTCTGCGACGTCGAGCGGCCGCTGGTGAGCGCGCCCATGCGGTGGTTCAACGCGTTCTTCGCACGCTATGTGATGGCCGCCGCCTCAAGCCAGAACATCGAGGCCGAAGCCGTGGGCGGTATCAACCGCTTCTTCGAGTACGCCTACCGGGTCCGCCTGCAGGCCAAAAAACTCAAAGCCAGCCACCGCAGCCTGTACTACGCCGGCAAGTGGGCCCTCATCCTCGGTCTGCTCTGGGCGCTGTTCTGGTAACGGAATTTACGCGCGAGCGAAGCGAGGCGCCTCCTCAAGCCCCGCCCAAGGGACGGGTGTCCCGCCCCAATGGGTGGGCCTTGCAGGCCGCGCCGGGCGAGGGCGCCCGGGGGCAGGAGCGAAGCGACTGGGGGGCTAATCGTTGGCTGCACCCTGCATGCCATAGGCCCCGGCCAAGGCCGCCGCCGATGCGTGACGCAACAGGTCGCCTGGCTGCCGGCCGTCCTGGGGGAAATGCGCCACGCCGACATGGGCCAGCACACCAACGTCGCTGCCGGCCACGCTGAACGGCTGGCGCAGCGAACGCACCAGCTTGTCGACCACACGTTGCGCGTCGGCCTGCGATTCGGTGGACGGCAGCAATACGGCGAACACATCGGCCCCCAGCGAGGCCACGACATCGCTGGCCCGCACACCGGCGCGCAGGCGTACCGCCACCTTGCGCCGGACCACGTTGGCCGATTCGTGGCCATGGCCGGATGCCACACCCGCCAGGCCGTCGATGCGAAACACCAGCACGCTGACCGGCTTGGGCTCGCGCTCACGCAAGGCCAGCAACTGGCTCATGTGCTCCAGCAGTTGCGGACGATTCGGCAAGCCGGTACTCAGATCGGTGGCGTGAGCCATGCGGATTTCGCGTTCAAGGTGCTTGCGCACCACCGCCAACTGCACGCGCTGGGCCAGGGTGGCCGCGTCGGCATGCAACACCACGTCCTGGACACCGGCCTGCAGCAAGCGCACGGCAGCGTCGCCCGGGATGTCCGGCACAAAAACCAACACGGCGGTGTCGGCCGACAGCGAGGGCAAGGGCAGCCATTCCAGCACGTCGCCGGCGGCACCGGAGACCATCGACAGGACGACGGCATCGGGCGTGGTCCCGCCCACCAGCGGCCGCGAGGACAGGTTGGCGCCGCTGTCGACCTGGACCACGAAGCCGTCGCCCGGCAGCACATCCGCTGCAAGCACTGCCGGCGAGGCGGTGTTTTCCACCCACCACACGCCCACCACAGATTCAGTCATCAGCGGCACCTCTGCTTGCGAAAGCAATGACAACAAGGGCCGCACACAGCGGCCCTGCAGACACTGGAGCGGGTGAAGGGAATCGAACCCTCGTATGCAGCTTGGGAAGCTGCCGTTCTACCATTGAACTACACCCGCAGGGAGCGCAGATTCTAGCGTGCTGCCAAGGGCGAAGCGTGATCGCGCCCGAGGCGGCTCGGGGGCGTCCCGAGGCAGCAGAATCACCGGTCTGGCGCGTGCGCGCAGGGCCCTGGAGGCGCGCTTGTCTCGGCTGCCGAGAGCCGTCCGGCACCCGCTGCAGCCCCGCCTGAGCAGGCACAATGCGGACCCGCGCGCCCCAAGGTGTGCGGACCCGCCATGACCGAACCCGAAGAGTCCCCCGACACCGCACCCTGCCGCGCGCCGATCCGCAGCTTCGTGCTGCGCGCCGGCCGCATGGGCAGCGGCCAGGTCCGTGCGCTGCAGGCGCTGGGCCCGAAATTCATCGTTCCGTATGCCGCGTGCGCGCTGGACAGCGCCGCCTTGTTCGGTCGCGACGCGCCCGTGGTGCTGGAGATCGGCTTCGGCATGGGCGACGCCACGGCCACCATCGCACAAAGCCTGCCTCAGACCGATTTCATCGGCGTGGAGGTTCACCCCCCGGGGGTCGGTGCGCTGCTCCAGCAAATCGACGAAAAGCAGCTCGGCAACCTGCGCATCGTTCAGCACGATGCGGTCGAGGTGCTGGAACACATGGTGACACTGGCCTCGCTGGCCGGCATCCACATCTTCTTTCCCGACCCCTGGCACAAGAAGAAGCACAACAAGCGACGCCTGATCCAGCCGCCGTTCATCGCGAAGCTGGTGACGCGGCTCGCCCCCGGCGGCTACCTGCACTGCGCCACCGATTGGCAGCCGTATGCCGAGCAGATGCTGGACGTGCTGTCGGCCGAACCGGCCTTGAAGAACAGCGCCGAGGGCTATGCCCCCAAGCCCGATTACCGGCCATTGACGAAGTTCGAGAACCGCGGCCTGAAGTTGGGCCACGGGGTGTGGGACCTGGTGTTCGTCAGACGCTGACCGACACGCGCGGGCCGAGCGCCGGGCCGCTCCCAAGCCGGCCCGCATCCCCCTGGGGGATCGCTTGCGGTACACCGCGAGCGAGGGGCTCCATTGACCCTCAGTCGGCCCAGACAACGAGGCCGCTCCACGCAGTGGCCAGCACGATGATGCCGAACACGATGCGGTACCAGGCGAACGGCATGAAGTCGTGGGTCGAGATATAGCGCAGCAACCAGCGCACGCACAGCCAGGCAGCGCCGAAAGAGAACACCAGCCCGATGACGAACAGCGGCACATCGGCCGAACTGAGCAGCGCACGTTCCTTGAAGAGGCTGTAGACCCCGGCACCGATGAGCGTCGGGATGCCGAGAAAGAAACTGAAATCGGTGGCCGCCTTTCGGCTCAGGCCCAGCAACATGCCGCCGATGATGGTCGCGCCGGACCGGCTGGTGCCGGGGACCAGCGCGAGGCACTGCACCAGGCCGACCTTCAGCGCGTCCCAGGGGGTCATGTCATCCACGCTCTGGACCCTGACGGCCGACCCGTCGGCACGTTTTTGCCGCCGCTCGGCCCAAAGAATCACGAAGCCGCCCAGGATGAACGTGCTGGCCACGACGATCGGTGTGAACAGGTGGGCCTTCACGGCTTTTCCGAACAACAGACCCAACACGACAGCGGGCACAAACCCGATCGCGACGTTGATGGCGAAGCGCTGCGCTTTGGCGCTGGAGCGGAGGTTGATCGCCGTGTCGTAAAGACGCTGCCAGTACACCAGGATCACGGCAAAGATGGCGCCGGTCTGAATGGCGATCTCGAAGACCTTGATCTTGTCGCCGGTGAAGTCGAGCAACGACGCGGTGAGGATCAAATGGCCCGTGCTGGAGACGGGCAAGAATTCGGTCAGGCCTTCGACAATGCCCATGATTGCCGCCTTGACCCACAGTGCAATGTCCAACCCGCTCTCCTGCATGAAGGGATGCCGGATGATAGCGGCGCAACCTGAATGTCGGCTGAGGGGCAGGATGTGGCGGCCGGTGATCTACTTGATCTACTGCTACCCGGACGATCTTTCGGTGTGGCTCAAGCGCAAACTCTGACCGTCTTCTGCTCCACCCGCCACTGCTCCTGGCACCGACCTGGGTGCGGCGAAATAAAATGCCCGACTTTGCTCTACCCCCGCGAGGAATTTCCCCATGACCGCCGCCATCCAAATCGAACAAGCCCGTTTCAACATGATCGAGCAGCAGATCCGCCCCTGGGATGTGCTGGACCCGGGCATTTTGTCGCTGCTGGCCGTGGTCAAGCGCGAGGACTTCGTGCCGCCCGCCTACCGCAGCATGGCCTTCTTCGACACCGAAGTGCCCTTGCCGCACGGCCAATCGATGCT
>DASQOS010000400.1:0-2575 GCA_035644375.1 Rhizobacter sp. | reverse complement strand
TCGGCCTACGACGGGCACAACGTCGATGTCGGCCGCATCGTGGCCGATTCGACCTGGCACCACTGGTTCGACATCAACCTGCTGGGCATCGCCGCGCCGCCTTCGCCCTATGCCGGGTACGACGCCACGCCCGCCGGCCAGGACGTGCTGAAGCACCTCGATGCGTTTTACCTCAACGTCGGCGTGTGGCTGGCACCGCCGGCGCGCCAAGCCGAAATGCGCAATGCGGCCTGGTGGTCGGTGCTGTGGGATGCGCAGATCGTCGAGCTTCCCGCCAAGGCGCCGCTGTGGTTCTATGGCGACCAGGCGATCGACGCGCTGGGCCGGCGCGCGGCGCGTTGCACCGTGAGCCGCTGGGTGCTCGACCTGCCGATCTTCAAGGAGAAGATTCCGCACTGGGAATGGCCGCAACTTTTTGAGCGGCTCACGCTGACCGACGTGCCCATCGAGCGCTACGTGGCCGGCGGCATTCTGCAGCGGCTGAGTCGAAGCTTCGGTCCGCAGGCCGGCGGCGCGTTCCCGAAGGCCGCACCCGATGCGCAGGCCTTCGACAAGGAACTTCAGGCCGGCGTGGAAGACGGGCTCAAAGAGATGGCCGCGGCGGTAAAGGCCGACTCGGCGATCCTTGCACGCTGGGTCGAGAGCGGATTCAACGTGCACAAGGCGCTGGGCTGAACAGCGCGCCCGGGGCGCTGCGGCGGTCCCGGGCTAGTTCTTTCGCTTGATCGTCATGCCGCCGAACGACTGGCCGTTGGGCATCAGCGACACGACGTTGATCGTCACGTGCGGCGGCTGGTGGGCGATCCACGCGACCACGCCGGCGATGTCTTCGGGCGACAAGGGCGTGACGCCGTCGTACACCGACGCCGCGCGTTTCTCGTCACCCGCAAAACGCACCGTCGAGAACTCGGTGCCGCCGCACAGCCCGGGCTCGATGCAGCTGGCGCGCACGCCGGTACCGATCAGGTCGGCGTTGAGGTTTTGCGTGAACTGGTGAACGAAGGCCTTGGTCGCGCCGTAGACGTTGCCGCCGGGGTACGGAAACTCACCCGCGATCGACCCGAGGTTGATGACCGTGCCGCTGCCGCGCGCCAGCATCTGCGGCAAGACCGCCCGCGTGACGTGGACCAAGCCGCTGCAGTTGGTCTCGATCATGCGGTCCCACTCGTCGACATCGGCCACGGGTGCTGCCGACAGCCCGAGCGCCAGACCGGCGTTGTTGACCAGTACATCGACGTCGGCAAAGGGCGCCGGCAGATCGGACAGGTTGCGCCGCACCGCCTCTTTGTCGGTCACGTCGAGCGGCAGCGGCAGCACACGGCCGGGGAACCGGTCGGCCAAGGCCTGCAGTTTGTCCAGGCGCCGCGCGCACGCGATGACCCGCTGGCCTTCGGACAAGAACCTCTCGGCAATGGCAAGCCCGAATCCGGCGCTGGCGCCGGTGATCAACACGGTCTTCATGGTGTCCTCGCTCAGAGGGTGTCGACGCGATGCGCGTCTCATCGTTGTGTCATGGTAAAGGCTCTGAGCCGCAGTCGGTCTGCGGGCTAGGAACGCAAAGCCCGGCCTGCGTGCCGTGGCGTGGCGCGCGCCAGGTTGGCGCTGACGAGTGCGGCCGCCAGCGTCACCAGCCATGAAAAGTAGACCCACAGCAAGAAGACCGGAAACGCCGCAAAGGCGCCGTAGACGGCCTTGTAGGTCGGCACCTTGAGCAGGTAGGTCGCGAAGCCGTGCTTGCCCAACTCGAGCGCGACGCCGGCGATCGCGCCGCCCACGATCGCATCGCGCCACCGCACCTTGGCGTTGGGCACGAAGCGGAACAGGCTCGTCAAGACTGCCATGCTCAGCAGCAGCGGGCCCAGGTTGAGCACGAACTTCGCCGAAGGCGGCAGGCTGTCGATCAGGCCCAGCGAGGCCCCCGCCACATACGAGGTCGCCCACAGGCTCACGCCCAGCGCCGGCGGCCCCACGGCCAGCATCAACACGTACAGGCCCACGCGCTTGAAGAACGGACGGCTTCGTTTCACGTTCCAGATCTGGTTGAAGGCGTTTTCCACCGTCAGCAGCATCGCGATCGCCGTCACCAGCAGGAACGACGAGCCCACCCACGTGAGACCGCTCGCATTGGCAGCGAACTGGTGCAGGTACTTGAGCACCGTGCGCGACAGCTCGGCCGGAAACAAGCCTTTCAGCAAATGCTGTTCGAGCGCGTCTTCCAGCTGCCGGAACAGCGGGAAGCGCGTGAACAGCGCAAAGCTCACCGCGAGGAACGGCACGATGGACAGCGCCGTCGTGAACGTCAGGCTGCCGGCGATCTGGGCCAGGTGTTCTTGTCGGGCGCGGCGGATCGTCAGGGGGATCAGGCTGAACATGGGTCCATCGAAAATGAAACGTGGGCCGATCTTCGCCGCTGGCGAGGCCTTGGCACCGAATCTTGAACGCCGATGATCGGCGCCCTTGATTCGGCGGATTGACGAGACAACGATTCCCAAGTTCACTTCACAACGGCCGGCGCAGGCCGTCCGGCGGCTGGGCAACGCCGCCATTCGATTCAGGCCATCTGTTGGAAGAGGAC
>DASQOS010000399.1:0-3259 GCA_035644375.1 Rhizobacter sp. | reverse complement strand
TCCGCATCGGTGGCGCGGTGTTCTTCGACACCGGGCGCGCCTGGGGCGGCAACAACGCCAATACCGTCAATCCAGGCTGGCTCAGCAATGCCGGCTTTGGTCTGCGCATCGTCAGTGTTCGTTCCGCATTCAGCAATGTGCTGCACGTGGACCTGGCCTTCCCGCTCAATCCGACTGCCGATGTGAAGAAGGTCCAGTTCCTGGTCAAGACGAAAACGAGTTTCTGACACGCGCCTGACCGAACTGCCAACGACGAACGTTCGGGGCCTGCAATGACCACCTCGCGCGACGCCGGTTAAGGCGCCATTAAGTGCCGGTGCCTGATGCTTTTGGGCATGAGCAGCACGCTGACGACACTGGTTTCCTTTGTCCTGTCTCTCGACCACACGCTTGCGCAATGGGTGGCGACCTATGGAGCGTGGGCGCTCGGACTCGTCGCCCTGGTCGTATTCGCCGAAACCGGGCTCGTGGTCACACCCTTTCTCCCGGGCGATTCGCTGCTCTTTCTCACGGGCACCGTGGTGGCTGGCTCGTCACTGAATGTGCAAATGGCGGTGGTCGTCCTGACCGTGGCCGCAGTGCTGGGGGATGCGCTGAACTTCACGATCGGACGCCACGCTGCGCCACTGGTGCTGCGCCTGCTTCACGGTCGCTGGCTGCACCAGTCGCACCTCGACGCAACACACCGCTACTTCGAGCGCTTCGGCGGTTCGACCATCGTCATCGCGCGGTTCGTGCCGATCGTACGCACGCTCGCCCCCTTTCTTGCCGGCGCAGGTGAGATGGCCTACGGGCGCTTCGCGGCCTTCAACCTGGTTGGTGGCGTCGTTTGGGTCGCAACGCTGGTGTATGCCGGCGCGTTGCTCGGAGCACGGTCTTTCGTGCGCGAGCACCTCACCTTGATCAGCACCGGCATCGTGCTCGTGTCCTTGTTGCCGGTGGCAATTGCCGGCCTGCGCGCCCGGCTTGCGCAGCGGAGAACAAGCAGGCGGGTTGAGCCGCCGCCATCGCAGCGATCGTCACTCTTCCGCTGAGGCTGCGTGCTGGTTTCCCTTGCAGCCAAGGGCGCGCACCACACCGGGGCGGCCGGTGTCGATGCGCCACAACATCGTGTCGCGCTGATCAAATGCGACCGTGGCAGCGACCAGGAACGGATACTGCGAGCGCGCCGTCGCGGGCCCGATCACCCAACTGACCGGCGCAGCGCACACGGCGGCCGGGAACGCCGCAGGATTGATGAGCGCCCGGGTCGCGCGCGCAGCGGAAAAATGCCCGGCGTCGGCCAGTTCCTTGCGCCAGTTGTCGTGGTTCTGCAAGTCGGTGCTTGCCCAGTCGTCGACAACCTGGACCGGGCGGAAGAGCCTGGCGTAAAGCGGCACGTCGTAGTAGTAGCGGTCGAGCATGAACACAGGGTCGTGCACGCCACGCTGCGTGGCGAGTGTCGATGCGAGTTCGCGCGATGAGCGCGGCGTATGCAGCGCGAGCGCGATGCTCACTGCGAGGCTCAACGCAACTGCGAAACCTGCGCCTGCCAACCAGAGCCGCTTGGCGCGCAGCGAAGGCGCACCGAAGCGCAGGAAAGCTTCGGCAATCAGATATGCCAGCGGCGGCACGGCCGGCAAGACGTAGCCGAGCAGCTTTGACTTTGGCATTGAGAAAAACACCACCACAATCACGATCCACAGTCCCATCAACAGCCGAACGGGGTCGCGCTCCTGGCTGTGCACATCTGTGCGCTTGAAGGCTCCGATCAGCCACGGCAGCCAGGGAAGGCTGAGCAGCAGCAAGACCGCTGGAAAGAACCACAACGGTTGTTCATTGTTGAAACCGCCCGCCACGAAGCGCTGGAAGTGCTGCACGACGAAGAAGTAGTCAAGGAAGTCGGGGAAGCGCAACTGCATCAGCACGAACCAGGGCACGGCAAGCAGGCCGAACAACAGCAGGCCCGGCCACCAGACCAGCGCCAACAGCACGCGTGGGCGTTGCCGCGCGAGCAACCAGGCGGCCACGACCAGCGCGGGAATCAGAAAGCCGATCAGGCCCTTGGCGAGCACGCCAAGCGCGGCCATGGCGTATGCCGCGGCGAGTGCACGCTGGTATGGAAGACCGCGGTCAAGGCAGAGCGCGGCATGCGCGAGCAACACGATGGTTGCCGTGATGCATCCGGCGACCAGCATGTCGAGGTTGGCAAACTGGCCGCCGAGGTAAAAGAACGGCTGCGCCAGAAGCGCTACCAACGTGAATCGGGCGGCGCGTTCACCTGACCACCGGCGGGTGAAGAGGTAAATCGAGAAAGCGCCGAGGGTTGCGCCAAACAGCGGAGCTGCGCGCGCGGCCACCTCGTGCAGGCCAAAAAGCGACATCGATCCTGCGGTGATCCAGTAAAACAGCGGCGGCTTGTGGAAGAAGGGCAAGCCGTTCAGGGTGGGCACGAGCCAGTCACCCGAGCGCAGCATCTCCCACGCCACGCCAACGTAGCGGCCCTCGTCCGGCAGCATCAGCGGACGCATCCACGCGGTCGCCGCGAGACAAAGGACGATCACGGTCGCGACGGCGGCGTTGTCGTACCAATCCGCCCGCTGGGCCGTCGGCACCGATCTCGCCACCTGTGCGGGTTGGCTGATCATGCCGGCCTCTGCAACCGTATTCGCATGCAGGCGAGTGTCGCGGCAGGTCACTTAACCGTCGCTGAACGCCAGGCACAAGTCGGCTGACAGCGCCGGGAAGGCGTCGCGCTGACCTGGCGTCTGCGGAGGTCGATCGGCCGCTGAGGAGTTGCCCGATGCCATGAATACGGAGCGGCCCCGAACCCGCTGCCGGGGATTCACTTGACATGCAAGAATACAAATGATAATTATTCGCATCTGACGCAGTTTGTGCGTCACTGTTGAATTGGAAGACCGCATGTTCCCGACCCTGATGGTGACGTTCCGCGAGGGAGTGGAGGCGTTCCTGATCGTTGCGGTGACGCTGCTCTACCTGCGGCAGACACAGCGCCAGCACCTGATCCCGGCCTTGCGCTTGGGCACCACTATCGCGGTGCTGCTGTCGATCGTGCTCGGGGTGATTCTGGCGCGCATCGGTTCGTTGCAGCCGCTGCACGAGGCCTGGCTGGCGGTCGCGGCCCTGGTGCTGGTGTTGTCGTGCACGGTGCACATGCTGCGCCATGGCAAGCGCATCGCCGGCGAAATTCGCCAAAGGATCGAGGCTGCGGACCAGCATGGCAAGCGTGGCGCAAAACTCGCGGTCTTCTTGTTCG
>DASQOS010000398.1:0-3188 GCA_035644375.1 Rhizobacter sp. | reverse complement strand
CCACCGACACGCGGATTTTCAATCCGCTGCTCTACCAACTGAGCTACTTGGCCGAGCCGTGGATTGTAGCAGCGCCGAACACCGGCGCTTCAGTTGCCGCCGCTGCTGCGCTTGTTGCGGGTCAGGTCCACGCCCAGCTGTTTGAGCTTGCGGTAGAGGTGCGTGCGTTCGAGGCCGGTTTTCTCGGCCACGCGGGTCATGCTGCCGTTTTCCTTGGCGAGATGAAACTCGAAGTAGCTCTTTTCAAAGGCGTCGCGCGCCTCGCGCAGCGGTCGGTCGAGCTCGAAGGTCTGCTCGGCCTGCGGGCCCAGATTGAGCGGCGCGAGCGGCATCATCGCGGTGCCGCTCGCGGGTTGTGCTTCCAGGCTGTTGAGGCTGGTGTCGCTGCGCGCGACCAAGGGCGGCAACGCGGCGGCACGCGAGGCCGGTTTGACCAGCGCCTGCTCCACCGCGCGCAACAGCTTTTGCAGCGTGATCGGTTTTTCGAGGAACGCAATGGCGCCCACCTTGGTGGCCTCGACGGCGGTGTCGATGGTGCCGTGCCCCGACATCATGATCACCGGCATGGTCAGCAGCGACGTGGCGCCCCATTCCTTGAGCAGCGTGATGCCGTCGACATCGGGCATCCAGATGTCGAGCAGCACCAGGTCCGGTCGAACGCGTTCGCGGCAGGCGCGCGCCTGGGCGGCGTTTTCCGCCAGCTCCACGTTGTGACCTTCGTCGGTGAGAATTTCTGACAACAGGGCGCGAATGCCCAGTTCGTCATCAACTACAAGAATGGTGGCCATGAATCCTCAGTGCGCCCGTGCTTCGGCGGTTGAAACGACTGCGGGCGTGGTTTCTGCCGGCGCGAATTTGGAAAATGATAACGAAACTTGCGCACCCCTTATCACGGGGCCTTCAGCGCCGGTCTCGGACAGGTTGGCCAGACGAATGCGCGCGCCGTGTTCGTCGGCGATTTTCTTCACCACGGCCAGGCCCAGGCCGGTGCCTTTGGTCTTGGTCGTGACATAGGGTTCGAAGGCGCGCTTGAGTACTTTCTCGGGAAAGCCGGGGCCATTGTCCAGCACCTGCAATCGCACCGCCCGCAACTCGCCCTGCTCGGTCCGGGCGACCTCGGTTCTCAGGTTCACGCGGCCGTCCGCATGGTCGGCGATGGCGTCGAGGGCGTTCTGCACCAGGTTGTGAATGACCTGGCGCAATTGGGTGACGTCGCCCACGATGGCCGGCAGGTCGGGTGTCAATTCGGCGTGCAGCCGACCCGACTCCTGGGCCGTGGCGTACAAGGTCAGCACTTCGGCAGCCAGTGCGTTGAGATCCAGCGCTTGCAGGCGCGCTGCCGGCAGCCGCGCGTAGTCACGGAATTCGTTGACCAGCGTTTTCATCGCCTGGACCTGGTTGACGATGGTGGCGACCGAGCGCGCGAGCATGGCCTGGTCCAGGCCTTCGAGCTTGCTGCTGAGCTTGTGCTGCAGCCGCTCGGCCGACAGCTGGATCGGCGTCAGCGGGTTCTTGATCTCGTGCGCCAGCCGGCGCGCCACTTCGCTCCAGGCGGCGGCGCGCTGCGCCGACACCACTTCGGTGATGTCGTCGAACACCATCAGACGCCCTTCGAGCGGCATCGAGGCGCCGCGCACGAGCAGCGTGACCTTGTCGTTCTCACGGCCGCTGACGCTGGTGGTTTGCAAGTCGAAAGCGTCTTGCCAATGGTCACGCTCGCCGGCTTCGGGGCTGGCGCGGTGCAAATCGAAACGCTCGGCGACGGCGCGGGCAAATTCCTGCAGCCCGGGCACTTCCTCCAGCAGCCGGCCTCGGTAGGCCGACACCGGCAGGCGAAGAATGCGCGTGGCGCCGGGATTCACCGTGTCGATGTGCCCATTGCGGTCGAACACGATGACCCCGGCGGTCAGGTTGTCCAGAATCGTCTGCAGATTGGTTCTGGCGGATTCCAGTTGAGTCAGGCTGCGGTGCACCAGCGAGCGCGCTTCGGACAACTGCTCGGTCATGTCGGCGAACGAGCGCGTCAGGCCGCTCAATTCGTCGCGCGAGGACAGCACCTGCTTGCGTGTCAGGTCGCCACGCGCCACCTGGCGCACGCCTTCGGCCAGCACCAGCAGCGGCCGCGCCAGCTGGTTGCCCAGCGTCACGGCCAGCAGCAACGCGCCGAACACCGCCAGAATCAGCGTCAGCGTCAGCGTGCCGATGTACATGCGCCGCAGGCCGTCGCGCGCCAGCGAGCGCTGCTGATACTCGCGGTAGGCCGCTTGCACGGCCAGCGCATTGCTCACCATGGCGGCGGGCAGCAACTGGGTGACGACCAGGTAGCGGTCCTCCCCGTTCAGGGCGAAGCTGCCGCTGGGCATGTAGGCCAGGGCGCGAACGCGTGCGGTGCCCGAGACGGCGGTGCTGTCCTCGTCCAGGCCTTCCAGCTGGCCGACGACGCGCGTCAAGCGCGCCTGGCGCAGTTGGCCGGCATTTGGCCGCTCCGGCGCCAGGCTGGCGGCGCTGCGGGCGGCCGTCAGCAGCACCTGGCCGTTGGCGCCGAGCAGGCTGACCTCCTGGGCCGAGAGTTGTTCGCGCAGACGCTCCAGCGCCAGCGGCGCGGTGTTGCGGCTGTCGTTCAGGCGTTCGGCGGCGAGCCGGGTCTTCGAGGCCAGGTCGTTCACCTGCGCATCCAGCGTCCCGCGGCCCAGGCTCAGTCCGGTGTCGAGCGCACCTTCGACCTTCACGTCGAACCAGGTCTCGATGCTGCGCGACACGAACTGGTAGGACACGGCGTAGATCAGCAAGCCCGGCACCACGCCCACCATGGCGAAGACGGCGGCCAGGCGCAGCAGCAGCCGGCTGCCGAACTTGCCGCGGCGCACGCGCAGCAGCAGGCGCACGCCGGCAATGCCGATCACCAGCACCAGCAGCACCGCCACCACCACGTTGACCCAGAACAGCCACACGTAGTGGCGTTCGTAAAGGCCGCGGCTGTTGGTGGCCAGCGAAAGCAGAAAGACCAGCACCAGGCCCGCACCGGTCACGGCGACGAGCGAAACGATCCAGGCCCAGCGAGACGCTTTGGTCATGGCGCTAATCTAGTCCTGCAGGGAGCGAAACAACGTGAGGGGCATGCCGGCCGACCGCCGGGCCGCCCCAAGGTCGGCCGCGCCCCCTCGGGGGGCAGGAGCGAAGCGACGTGG
>DASQOS010000397.1:0-3123 GCA_035644375.1 Rhizobacter sp. | reverse complement strand
GGGCTGGCCGCGCCTTGAAGTCGTGTCGTGCGCCGGCGTCTGCCTGGCCGGCACCGCCGCCTTGAAGTACGCCTGGCTGGCAGTGCGCGCCGGCGCTGCGCAACGCGCGGTCGCCACCGGCTCGGAGCTGGTTTCCCCCTTCCTGCTGGCGCGCCACTTTGACGCCGAGATCGAGCACAAAGTACAGGCCCTGGAATCGCGCCCGGAGATTGCCTTCGAAAAAGAATTCTTGCGCTGGATGCTGTCGGACGGCGCGGGCGCCGTGCTGTTGGAAACTGCCCCACGCGGCCCGTTGTCGTTGCGCATCCACTGGATCGAGCTTTCGTCGGCCGCGCACGAACTGCCGGCCTGCATGTACGCCGGAGCCGACAAGAACGAAGACAAATCTCTGCGCGGCTGGATGGGTTATTCGTCGGCCGAGTGGCGTTCCGAATCCATCTTCGCCATCAAGCAAGACGTTCGTTTGCTCAACGAGCACATCATGCGCGCCACGCTGCGCGAGCCGCTGGTCGAGCTGATCGGCAAACACCGCTTGCGCGCCGACGACATCGATTGGTTTTTGCCCCACCTGTCGTCGCACTACTTCATTGCATCCGGCCTCCAGGTGATGGCCGAGGTGGGCCTGAAGATCCCGGTCGAACGCTGCTTCAGCAACCTCACGACCAAGGGCAACACCGGTTCGGCCTCGCCTTTCATCATGCTGGATGAGTTGTTTCGCTCCGGCCGCATCCAGCCCGGCCACAAAGTGCTGATGTTCGTGCCTGAAAGCGGGCGCTTCTCCAGCGGTTTCATCTACATGGAAGCGGTTTGATGAACCTTGGCGACGCGCCCCGAGCCGGGCATTTCACCCCGCCGTCACTTCGACGCATGTCATGCTGGCCGCGCTGATCAAGAAAGAGCTGCTGGCCCTGGTGCGCGATGCGCATGGGCTGGGCGCCATGTTCATCATGCCGGTGATGTTCATCATCATCATGTCGCTGGCCCTGAAGGACGTGTACGACCCGCCGTCGCGCTCGTTGCGTTATGCCATCGATGCGCGCGACCCTGGGCAGCTCGCGCAGTCGTTGCAAGCGGATTGGCAACGCCACCATGGCGCAGCGCTGCCCTGGCCTGCCGACTGGCAAAGCCAGCTGCGCGAGGGTCATCTCAAATACGTGCTCGTGTTCGAGCCCGGCTTGTCTGACGAACTCGCCCAACCCACCTTGCCCACCAAGGCACGGGTTCAACTGCTGGCCGAACCGGGCATCAACATCAACCTGTTCAACTCCTTGCAGGCCGAATTGACCGGCGCGGCCGGCGAACTGAAAGCCCGCACCGCGCTGGCCAACACCGATGCGCCCGCACAGCCGCCCAATGCCTCGATACAGTCGCTGATCGATGCGCGCCGCTATGCCAGCAGCGGCGGTCCGCGCCCCACCGCCGTGCAGCAAAACGTGCCTGCGTGGCTGGTGTTCGGCATGTTCTTCGTCATCGCATCCATCTCCAACGTGTTCGTGCAGGAGCGCAGCACCGGCACGCTGGCACGCCTGCAAAGCCTGGGCGTCTCGCGTTTCATGTTGCTGGCTTCAAAGGCGCTGCCCTACCTCGGCGTCAATGCGTTGCAGGCCGTGCTGATGCTGGCCGTGGGGGTGTGGCTGATGCCGCTGCTGGGCGGCCAAGCCCTGTCGCTGGCGGGCATCCACTGGGATGCGCTGGTGCTTGCCATTGCCGCCATCGGCGTGGCAGCGGTCAGCATGTCGCTCGCCCTGGCCTGCGCCGTTCGCACCTATGCGCAAGCCGCAGCGACCGGGCCCATTCTGAACGTGCTGATGGCGGCGATCGGCGGCATCATGGTGCCCAAGTTCATGATGCCGGCCGCGATGCAGCGCGTGGCCGAACTCTCGCCGATGAACTGGGGGCTGGAAGCGTTGCTGACGGTGCTGCTGCGGGGTGGCACCATCGCGAGCACGTTGCCCCATGTTGCCCATCTGCTGGGCTTTGCCGTGCTGATGGTGGCGGTGGCCTGGCTCCTTTTTCGACGACCTGCCCGATGAACCCGACTGCCGATCTGATGGCCGAGCTGAAAGCGCTGGTGCTGCAAGCGGCCGAGAAAGAAACGCCCGCAGGCGGCCTGACCGACGACGAAGCGCTGTTCGGGCCCAGCTCGCGCCTGGCGCTGGATTCGCTCGACGCGCTGCAGATCTCGATGGCGCTCCAGGAACGTTTCGGCGTGCGCATGGCCGACAGCAAGGAGACGCGGCGCGCCCTCAGTTCGATTGCCGAACTGGCGCAGCATCTGGCCCGCCGCACGGCATGAACCCGGTTTACCTCGCGGGTTGCGGGCTGGTGTCAGCGCTCGGGCCCGACTTGGCGTCGGCGATGGCCGCGCTGGGCCGAGGCGAGGTCGCGCCGCAGCGCGTGCAGCTGGCTTCGGGACTCACCTGGCCGCTGTATGCCATCGCCGAACAGGGTGGCGATTGGGCAGAGGCAGCGCGCCACAGCGTGTGCCGCGTGGCCCAGGAAAGCGGCGCGCTGGACGGGCCGCGCAGCGGGCCTCTGTTCGTCGCGTCCTCGTCGCTGGACATCGGGCTGCTCGAAACCAGTGGCGAACCGTACGACGACTACCAGACCTTTTCCGACGCCGTGGCCGCATGGCTGGACTGGCACGGCCCGGTGTTCACCGTCGCCACGGCCTGCACCTCGGCCGTCAATGCCCTGCTCAGCGCAGCGGCATGGATCCGCTCCGGCGACGCCGACCATGCGCTGGTGCTGGGACTGGAGCTGCCCAACCGCATGACGCTCGGCGGCTTCGGCGCGATGCAACTGCTGGCGCCCGATGCGGCACGGCCGCTGGGCGCTGCACGCCAGGGCCTGGTGCTGGGCGAGGCGGTGGCGGCCGTGCATTTGTCGTCGCACCCGGCGCGCTGGCGGCTGGCCGGCGGCGCCAATGTGGTCGACGGCCGCGACCCGGCCGGCACGGTGCCGGAAGCGGTGGTCGCGATGTGCCATCAGGCGTTGGCGGACAGTGGCCTTGCGCCAAGCGATATCCAGCTCATCAAGCCGCAAGCCGCCGGCGGCGTGGCCGGTGACGCCATCGAGGCCCAGGCACTGCAGCAGGTGTTCGATCCGCTGCCGCCACTGGTG
>DASQOS010000396.1:0-3626 GCA_035644375.1 Rhizobacter sp. | reverse complement strand
TCAACAGCCAGCAATTCATCGGCAGCGAAGCCGGCCAGTTGCGCACCCAGACAGGCATCTCGGCATGGCAGATGTACTACTACTACAACGGCAGCAACGGATGGAGCAATGCCCAGTCCAGTGCGGGCACAGCGTCACCCTCGGGATCGGCCAGTGCGCCGGCGGCAGCTCCGACACAGGTATCGACCAGCACCATCGCAGCGGTGCGGCTGGTGCTCAGCTTTGGCGAAGGCAGTGATTTCAACGGCGGCGTCGTACGCGAAATCGCACTGGGTCCACAATGAAACAGCGCCTGTCTCCGCTTCACCACCGCAGCACTGAACAAGGTGGCGCTGCGCTGCTGATGGCCATGATCATCGTTGCGCTGGTCGCCACGCTGGCGGTGTCCATGGTGTGGCAGCAATGGCGCGCCGTTCAGGTGGAAACCGCCGAACGTGTCCGTGCCCAATCCACCTGGATCTTGTCTGGTGCACTCGACTGGGCCAGCCTGATCCTCAAAGAAGATGGGCGAGATTACGAC
This sequence comes from Rhizobacter sp., assembly GCA_035644375.1. Lineage (GTDB taxonomy): Bacteria > Pseudomonadota > Gammaproteobacteria > Burkholderiales > Burkholderiaceae_C > Rhizobacter. Next base: position 3,106 of record DASQOS010000396.1, on the reverse strand, counting down.
CTGCTCGACGATGTCTGGGCGACGCCGGTCGCCGAATCGCGTCTGTCGACCTTTCTCGCGGCCGACAAGAACAACACCGAGGACGGGCCCGAAGCCTTTCTTTCTGGCGCCATCACCGATGCGCAGGCTCGCTTCAACCTGCGCAACCTGGTCGACGCCACGGGCCAGGTCGCGCCCGAGCAGGTCGCCGCGCTCGAACGTCTTTGCAGCAGTCTGGACATCGCCGCGAACACCGCCACACTCATCGCCAAAGGCCTGAGCGGAGCCCTGTCCCAGGGCACCGCTCAGGCCATGGCCAATCCGCCCCTGTTGCCCAAACGCGTCGATCAACTGACGTGGCTGGGCGTGGCGCCGCAAGCCCTTCAACGACTGGAACCCTTCGTCGTGCTGCTGGACAGCAAGACCACGGTCAACGTCAACACCGCGTCACGCGAAGTGATTGCCGCGGTCATTCCCGGCCTCAACTTGGGCGACGCCGAGCGGATGGTCCAGGCCCGCCCGTTCAAGAAACCTCCAGACATTCAGAACCAATTGCCCAACCTGCCCGCGTCGGCCTTGCAGAACGTCGGCATCTCAAGCAACTTCTTCGAAGTTCGCGGCCGCCTGCGCCTGGCCGACCGAGTGCTCGAGCAACGCTCGATCGTCGAACGCAGCGGCCGAACCATCTTTGTCCGTTCACGCGAGTACGTGAGCTCACGCGATGCCGGCAGTTGAAGCGCGCGACCATCTTGCAACAAAACACTACAACAACACTCCGTAAGTCCTTGATTCGCTAGGGTTTGCGTTGGCCCCACCCTACAATGCCGGCAGCTGAGAACCGCCCATGAGCACGCTTGTCGTTCAATTCCCGCCCCGAACGCGGTTGCGCGCGCGCAACCCGGAGGCGGTTGCGGGTGCGCCGGAAAGCCGCCTCGGCACCGAGTACCGCTATGCACTGAGCCCGGACGGCCTGGCCTTGGAGACCCAGGGCGTCTGCGCCGCCTCGTTGCTGCCCAGCGCGATGACCACCGTGGCCGTGGTGAGCGATGGCGACGTGAGCTGGCACCGCATCGTGCTGCCCAAGGCCCCCGCCGCACGCCTGCAGGCAGCGCTGGTCGGCGTGCTCGAAGACGCCTTGCTCGACGATGCCGACCAGGTTCACCTGGCCGTCGCGCCGGGCGCCACCGCAGGTCAGCCGACCTGGGTGGCAGCCGTTGACCGGGCCTGGCTGACGGCGGAGCTGGCGACCCTGGAAAAAGCCGATGTCTTCATCGACCGCGTCGTGCCGATGTCCTGGCCCGACGAGCCTCCCACCGGCCACTTCGCGGAGGTCGGCGATCCCGAGCAGGGCGCCACGCTGACCTGGTCGCATACCGATGGCGTGGCCTTCATTTCACTGCAGGGCAGCCTGGCGCGCGCACTGTTGCCCGTGCCCGTGCCACCGGGCGTCCGCTGGACGGCCACCGCCGCCGTGGCTGCCGCGGCAGAGCGCTGGCTGAACGTGCCCGTCACCGTGATCGACCCGGCGCACCGCATTCTGCAAGCCGCCCGCTCGCTGTGGAACCTGCGTCAGTTCGCCTTGGCCCGCAAGAACCGCGGCAGCCGTGCACTTCGCGACTTCTGGCGCCAGTTCCTGACACCGGTTTGGCGCCCGTTGCGGTGGGGCTTGGCGGCCATGGTGCTGATCCAGATCATTGGCCTCAACCTGTGGGCGGCGCACCAGCGCGGCCAGATCGAAACCAAGCGGGATGCCATGGTGAGCCTGTTGCAAACCACTTTCCCGCAGGTTCGCGCCGTGCTCGACGCACCCACGCAGATGCAGCGTGAGACCGACACCTTGCGCAGTTTTGCCGGCAAGCCGGGCGACAGCGATTTCGAACCCATGTTGCAAGCCGCTGCGTCGGCCTGGCCGGGAGATCGGCCGCCGGTCGACAACCTGCGGTATGAGCCCGGCAAGCTCACCTTGGCCGCCGCCGGCTGGAGCCCGGAGCAGATTGCCCAATTTCGCAGTCAGCTGCGCCCGGGCGGCTGGCAGGTCGAAGCCATCGATGGCCGCCTGACACTGAGCCGCCTGCCCTTGAACACCAGCCCGAGACGCGCCCTGTGAACCTGCGCTCCACCAAGCTGCCGATCCCCGCGGCCACGCTGCGCAACGAGGCGTCCAAGCGTTGGCAAGCCATGCCGACACGCGAACGCCTGGGCATCACCGCGGCCCTGCTGGTGCTGGTCGTGTGGTTGCTGTGGATGGTGGCCGTGCAACCCGCACTGCACACCACGCGCGAAGCGCCGGCGCAAATCGACGCACTCGACGCGCAGCTGCAGGCCATGCGGCGCATGGCCGCCGAAAGCCGCGAGTTGCGCGGCGCCTCGCCCGTGCCCGCGGGGCAATCGGTGGCTGCATTGGCCTCGGCCACCGAACGGCTGGGCGACAAGGGGCGCATCTCCATTCAAGGCGACCGCGCCACCTTGGTCGTCACCGGCGTCAGCAGCGAGATGCTGCGCGCGTGGCTGAGCGAAGCACGCAGCGGCGCGCGCGCGCGCCCGGTCGACGTGCAACTCACGCGCAGCCCACTGGGTTATGCCGGCACGGTGATCGTCAGCCTCGCAGGAGCCCCTTGATGGCCTTCAAGTTCAGTGTTCGGCGGCAACCCAAGCGCGGCTTTGCGCCCAGCGCCATGCCAACGCAATGGCTGGAATCCTCTTATGCCGAGATTGCCTGGGAAAAATCTCGCCATGCCGCATCGCGGTGGGCCTTTGCCGGTGTCGCGGTCGGTCTGCTGGCCGGCTTCGTGGCTTTCTTGCCGGCCGCGTGGCTGGCCTCTGCAGTGACCTCGGCCACCAACCAGCGCGTGCAGCTGGCCGATGCGAGGGGCACGGTCTGGTCGGGCAGCGCGATGGTCGTGCTGACCGGCGGCCCCGACAGCCGCGATGCCAGCGCCCTGCCGGGCCGGATCGACTGGACGCTGGGCTGGCAAGGTTTGGGCTTCGAGCTTCGCGCACGCCAGGCCTGCTGCCTCAACGGCACCGTCGTCTTGCAAATGCGGCCGGGCTTCGGCCGCATGTCGACCACGCTGCTGCCCAAGCCGGACTGGATCGGCCAGTGGCCGGCGGCTTTTCTCGGCGGACT
>DASQOS010000395.1:0-3508 GCA_035644375.1 Rhizobacter sp. | reverse complement strand
GCTTCGTCGCCGGCCGGAAGTTTGGAATTGTTTTGCTCGGCCATTCAGACACCTAAAGCTTGCATTGTAAAATCACCGGGTTTTGCACAAGAAAATAGACCCGCCCATGAAGTCCATTGCCCGATTGCTGTCATTCCTGTTGCTGGCCGCGTCCATGGTGCCGGCCTTCGCCGAGGAACCGCATTCCGCCGCCGTCAAGCCCGACCTTGCCAAGGGCGAAGCGCTGTCCACCGCGGTATGCGCGGCGTGTCACAGCGCCGACGGTTCACGTGGCAGCCCGGCCAACCCGATTCTTCAGGGCCAGCATCCCGAGTACCTGGTCAAGCAACTGACTGAATTCAAAGCCGGCACACGCACAAGCCCCATCATGCAAGGCATTTCCGCCTCATTGAGCGATGCGGACATGCACAACGTGGCCGCGTTCTACGCCGGCAAGCAAGTCAAGCCCGGTTTCGCAAAGAGCAAGGATCTCGTCGCGCTGGGCGAGAAGATCTACCGCGGCGGCATCAGCGACCGCAACGTGCCGGCCTGCGCCGGCTGCCACAGCCCTACCGGCGCCGGCATTCCGGCTCAGTACCCACGCCTGCGCGCTCAGCACAGTGATTACACCGAAGCCCAGCTCAAGGCTTTTCGTGATGACAAGCGGAAGAACAACCCGCAAATGAAGGGCGTGACCGCAAAGATGAACGACACCGAGATCAAGGCCGTGTCCGACTACATCGCCGGCTTGCGCTGAACGCGCGTTCGCTTTGCAACCAGGCCGGTCCATCCCGGCCTTTTTTATTTGTCTTTCGCGTTCTCGGACGTACTCCTGGCTTCAACAGCTTCGGTCCGAACTCCATTCCACGCGGCGCGCTGGACCGACGATCGGTCTATAGTCTGTCGCATCACCCGATTCGGTAGACCAGCCCATGCCGTTCATTCGCCGCAACCCGGAAGGCCAGATTGAAAGCCTGCATCGCCATGGCAGCCCCGAGATGGAGTTCCTGCCGTCAGGTCATGCCGACCTGATGGCGTTCATCGGGCACAGCGCGACCGAGTCCAGTGATTTCGGCCGGCTGGATGCCGACTTCGTTCGGGTCATCGAAGACGTGATCGACACCCTGATCGTCAAGAACCTCATCAACATCACCGATCTGCCAGGAGAAGCTCAGGCCAAGCTGTTTGCTCGAAAGAGCTTCCGAGAACGGGTTTCGCGCAACTCCTTGCGCCTGTTCTCCGACAGCACCTACGGCGCCGTCATCGACGACAGCCGCCTGGGCGACCTGACCTGAGTGCAGCTTTGCCGTTGCGTTGACGGAACCGCGTTTTAAGTTGGCGCTCGAATCCAAACCTACTGGCGTAGCGCCAAGACGCTTCTTGAGAGACCGCCATGCATCACCTGAAGAAAGACCGCGGCTTCGCTCACCCTCTGAGCTCTGAGATCACCTCTCGGCAAATTCACGAGCGCCGCCGCGATCTGCTCAAGCTGATGGCGGTGGGCGGTGGCGGCATGGCCATGGCCACCTGGGCGGCGCGCAATGCCTTCGCGCACACGATCGCCCGTGCCGGCCAGCATCGTCGCCGTGTTGCTGGGGTCGCGGCTGCCCCATGCGGTCAAGAGGCTCGGCGTCCGACCGACCCGTTGGGCTCGTCTCAAGCCGTGTTGTGTCCGCGCAAGTAGTGCGTGACGATGGCCAGTGCATACCGACTCGCCACCTCGGCCACAAAGGTCTGAAAGTCGATGTGCGCCGCATCGTCGGCACGGTCGGAGATGGTGCGCACCACCGCGAACGGCACACCAAAGTCGTGACAGACCTGGGCCAGCGCGGCGCCTTCCATTTCGACCGCCAACGCCGCCGGCAAGCGGCTGCGCAGGTCGTCATTGCCGAACCGATCGGAGACGAAGCGATCGCCGCTGACCATCAAGCCACGGTGCACCCGAGGCGCTGTCGCCAGGCCCGAGGCCAGCGACGTCAGATCACACTCTTTCACCGCGCTCTGCGCAGCGACGAACAGCGCCTGGGACATCGCGGCATCGGCAGCGAATTCACCGGTTCCGTAGAGTGGCACTTGATAACGCGGGAACAGAGGCGACGCATCCATGTCGTGCTGTAGCAGAGTGTCCGCCACGACCACGTCGCCGACCCGCACGCCGTCGGCCAGCCCCCCGGCCGTGCCGGTGAACACGATCCGGTCCACACCGAACTCTGTCAGCAACAGCGTGGCGGTGGTGGCCGTGGCAACCTTGCCGATGCGCGACAGCACCACCACCACTTCCTGCCCTTCCAGATGGCCCACCCAGAATTCGCGCCCGGCGCGCCGCACCAGCGCTTCGTCGGGCATGCGGCTCAGCACGGCACGCAACTCTTCGTGCATCGGACTGACGATGGCGATGCGGCCCATGTTCAGCGCCTTGCCAGCACGGCCTTCAGTGCCGCACCGGTGTGGCTGCTCTGACACCGCACCAGGCCTTCGGGCGTGGTCTCCGCCACCACGGCCCCGCCTTGGGTGCCGCCTTCGGGACCGAGGTCGATGATCCAGTCGGCTTCGGCAATCACGTCCAGGTCGTGCTCGATCACGACCACGCTGTGGCCCCCGTCCACCATGCGATGCAGCACCCGGATCAGCTTCTCGACATCGGCCATGTGCAATCCCACCGTCGGTTCGTCCAGAACATACAGCGTGTGCGGCACCTTGTTGCCGCGCCGCCCGATGTCGTCGCGCACCTTCGTCAGCTCGGACACCAGCTTGATGCGCTGCGCTTCGCCGCCGCTGAGCGTGGGCGAGGGCTGGCCCAGCGTCAGATAACCGAGCCCGACGTCCTTCAGCAACTGCAATGGATGCGCGATGTTCGGCATCGACGCAAAGAAGTCCACCGCCTCGTCGACTTCCATTTGCAGCACGTCGCCAATGTTCTTGCCGCGCCAGGTGACCGCCAGCGTCTCCGCATTGAAGCGTTGCCCGTGGCACACATCGCAGGCGATCTTCACATCGGGCAGGAAGCTCATTTCGATGGTGCGCATGCCCTGGCCTTCACAGGCCGGGCAGCGGCCATCACCGGTATTGAAGCTGAAGCGGTTGGGGGCGTAGCCGCGGGCACGCGACTCCAGCGTGTCGGCGAACAGCCTGCGAATCACGTCCCAGAAGCCGATGTAGGTGGCCGGGCAGGAACGCGGCGTCTTGCCGATCGGCGTCTGGTCGACTTCGAGCACGCGGTCGATGAAACCCCAGCCTTCGATACTGTCGCAGCCTTGCCAGCGCGGCTTGCCGCCACGCACGTTGATGAACTGCAGGTTGGCCAGCAGCACGTCGCGCGCGATGGTCGATTTGCCCGAGCCGCTGACGCCGGTGATGGCCACCAGGCGGCGCAGCGGAATGTCCACCGTGACCTGCTGCAGGTTGTGCAGCGATGCGTTGCAAATGGTCAGCGGGCCTTTTTTTTCACGCTCTTGCGTCGGCAGTCCGCCGGCGATGTCGCGCCGCCGCTGCAGCGGGTGGACCAACGGGTGCGCCAAGAAGCGCCCGG
>DASQOS010000394.1:0-2170 GCA_035644375.1 Rhizobacter sp. | reverse complement strand
CACTTGCAGGGCGGGCAAGTCGGTGTCCCATTCGATCAGGGTCGGCACGGCACCAAACCGGCCCAGCGCGTGGCTGAACACCTGCCACACTGGCTCGTGGACGCGGCTGCCGTGGTCGTCGATCACGATGTCGCCCATGTCCTTGTAGCCCGCAAGATGGATCTCGGCGACGCTTGGCACGTCGATGCGGTCGAGCCAATCGCAGGCGCTTTGCACCGCCGGCACATCGGCGTTGAGCGCGTTCACCACCAGGTTGTTGAGGTCCAGCAGCACAGTGCAGCCGGTGCGCCGCACCAGTGCGTTGAAAAACTCCGGTTCGGACATGTCGCTGTCGGCCCAGGCGACGTAGGCCGACAGGTTTTCGACCAGCAGCGGCCGCTTCAGACGGTCTTGCACCTGCAAGACGTTGCTCGCCATGATGTCCAGCGAGGCGGCCGTGAAGGCCAGCGGCAGCAGGTCGTTGACGTGCAGCACGGGCCCACCGGCGTGCTGGGGCGCACGCGCAAAACTGGCGTGGTCCGACACACGCACCGGCTCAATGCGTTGGACCAGGCGGGCCAGGCGGTCCAGGTGCCACGGGTCGAGCCCGGCCGCCGAGCCGAGCGACAAGCCGACGCCGTGCAGGCTGATGTCGTAGGCAGCGCGGGCCTCGTGCAGCACGGCCAGCGCCGCACCCCCGTCGGCAAAAAAATTCTCGGAATGCACCTCGACAAAACCGAGACGGGGACGCTGTTCCAGCAACTCGGCGTAGTGCGGCTGACGCAGCCCCACCCCCACGTTCCGGAAATCAGCCCCCTGGCTCACTCAGTGCCTTTGCGCGATCGACATTCGCGGTGCCGAGACCCGAACCGCCATCACTTCTTCATCATCTTCTTGGCGTCTTCGGCACTGGTGCCGCCCATTTCCTTGCAGCTGCCCTTGGCGACGTATTTCCACTCGTCCACACCCTTCTCTGCCGTGGACTGGCCGGCGCAGGAGTGCGAACCCGACAGGTTGGCGCAGTCGTTCTGCCCTGCCTTGGCGATGCCGAAGCACTTTTCCTTGGGGTTGTCCTGGGCCGCAGCTTGGCCGGCCAGACCGAGGACCAGCACGGATGCCAGGGCGGACGAAAGAATCAGACGTTGGTTCATGGAAATCTCCGTTTCAAGGGGGTGGACGAACATGGCATTCGATCAGAACGACGCTCCTGTGTCGAATCGCACGACCGCTTCTTACAGCGGCGAGCGGCATCATCCGCGAAATCGGCGCGCATCGCAGGCAGGGTGAACCAGCAGCGCCATGACAGACGCGCGACAGCCCGCTTCAGCGAAATCGGCGCATCCGCTCGAGGCGTCTGATGGCGCGCACCGGCACGTTGAGCAGCGCGGCCGCCACGCCGCCCGACGCCTGCCCGGCTTCGGCTGCGCGGCGCATTTGGCGCGCAGCGGTGAGCAAGGACGGCAGCTCGACCGCGCCTTCGCCGAGCGGCGCTGCACCGGTCATCAGCGTGCGCTTGTACTGCGAATCGCCTTTGCCCAGATCGATGACCCGAATGCCTTGGCTTGGCGCCGCCTCGGCCATCCTCAGCAGCAGGATGCTGCCGGTCGAGAACTTCGACAGCTCGGTGTCGTAGGCCGGGAACCAGTAGTGCAGGTGATGGCGCGAACGCATGCCCATGTGCGCCGCCACCCTGCGCTCACCGACATGCAATACCGAGCACACGCCGGCAAAGCGCTCGGTCTGAATGTCGGCCACGGCGCGCAGCAGATCACCGGTCCAGGCGCGGCTGAAGACGGCGTCGGTGCCGGCACTGCGGCGGTACTGCGCGCTCTTCCAGTCGATCACCTGCTGCAATGCGCCGGGGTCGGGCTCGTGGAAGCTGAACCTCAGCTCGCCGACTTCTCGCCCCAGCTTGCGCGCCAGGCCTTGGGTTTTGCGGCTGAAGTCGGAACCCGCCTGGCGGCGCCCGCGGTCGTAGTGTTCAAAGCCCTCGCGCAGGTCGAGTTGCGGCGACGTGGCTTGCGCTGCCACATGCGGAGCGAACTTGTCCGCCTGTCCGCTCAGGTGGTCAAAAGCCCACACCGAGAGGCGCGCGGCCTGCAGCAGCGGCTTCAACTCCCATTGCGCCGAGGGCGCGGCGATCACGCCGTGGTAATCGGAAAACGGCCCGCCTACTGGTTGGCCGCGGCCG
>DASQOS010000393.1:0-2363 GCA_035644375.1 Rhizobacter sp. | reverse complement strand
CGTCGAGGCCTACATGGGATCGGCCGACGCCGAGCTGAAGGGGAGGCACTGAAATGGCAGCGGGCAACCCAGTGCGGCAATTCGTGGCGGCATGCCACGGGCGGTGCTTCTCATGACCAAATTTCTCGAAGTGCGCGAGCTGCAAGCCTGGTACGGCGAATCGCACGTGCTGCATGGCGTGAACTTCCATGTCGACGAAGGCGAGGTCGTCACGCTGCTGGGCCGCAATGGCGCCGGCCGCACGAGCACGCTGCGCGCCATCATGGGGCTGACCGGCAGCCGCACGGGCTCGGTCCGCATCCGCGGGCAAGAAGCGATTGCGTTGCCCACGCACCGCATTGCGCGGCTCGGTGTGGGCTATTGCCCCGAAGAGCGCGGCATCTTCGCCAGCCTGTCGGCTGAAGAAAACCTGCTGCTGCCGCCGCACCTGGCCAAAGGCGGCATGAGCGTCGAGCAGATCTACACGATGTTTCCCAACCTGCGCGAACGTGCCGCGAGCCAAGGCACGCGGCTGTCGGGCGGCGAACAGCAAATGTTGGCGGTGGCGCGCATCCTGCGCACCGGCGCCAAGCTGCTGCTGCTCGACGAGATTTCCGAAGGGCTGGCGCCGGTCATCGTGCAAAAGCTCGGCGAGATGGTGCTGGCGCTGCGCCAACAGGGCTACACCATCGTGATGGTCGAACAAAATTTCCGCTTTGCCGCGCCGCTGGCCGACCGCTTCCTGGTCATGGAGCACGGCCGCATTCTTCAAGAGTTCAACCAAGCGCAACTGCCGGCTCGCATGGACGAACTCCGTGCGCAGCTCGGCATCTGAGTTGTCACATCCACAAGATTTCACCGAAGGAGACCCCATGAAGCTGAAAAAAATCACCGTCGCCGTGTCCATCGCCTGCCTGGCGGCGTTCGGCGCCAAGGTGCATGCCCAGGTGTCGGGTGACGTGATCCGCATCGGGATCATCACCGACATGTCGGGCCTGTATTCCGACCTCGACGGCCAGGGCGGCGTCGAGGCCATCAAGCTCGCCGTGGCCGACCGCAACGCCACGGTGGCCGGCAAGAAGGTCGAAGTCGTGTTTGCCGACCACCAGAACAAGCCCGACGTGGCCGCCTCCAAGGCACGCGAGTGGTTCGACACGCAGGGCGTCGACGTGCTGATCGGCGGCACCAATTCAGGCACCAGCCTGGCCATGGCCAAGGTCGCGGCCGAGAAGAAAAAGATCTTCATCCCGATCGGCGCGGGCTCGTCGGCGCTGACCAACGAGCAGTGTTCGCCTTACACCATCCACTACGCGTACGACACGGTGGCCTTGGCCAAGGGCACCGGCAATGCGGTGGTCAAGGCCGGCGGCAAGAGCTGGTACTTCCTGCAGGCCGACTACGCGTTCGGCGCGGCTTTGCAAAACGACACGGCCAACGTCGTCAAGGCGGCAGGCGGCACGGTGCTCGGCACGGTCAAACATCCGTTGTCCGCCAGCGACTTCTCGTCCTTCTTGTTGCAGGCGCAGGCCAGCAAAGCGCAGATCCTGGGCTTGGCCAATGCCGGCGGCGACACCATCAACGCCATCAAGGCGGCCAACGAATTCGGCCTGACCAAGACCATGAAGCTCGCCGGCCTGCTGATGTTCATCAACGACGTGCATTCGCTGGGCCTGAAGGCCACGCAGGGCATGTACCTGACCGACAGCTGGTACTGGAACCAGACCCCCGAGGCGCGCGCCTGGAGCCGCCGCTTCTTCGACAAGCTCAAGCGCATGCCGTCGTCGGTGCAGGCGGCCGACTACTCGGCTGCGCTGCACTACCTGGACGCCGTCAAGGCGGTCGGTACCGACGATCCCGACAAGGTGCTGGCGCAAATGCGCAAGACCAAGATCAACGACATGTACACGAAGAACGGCTACATCCGCGCCGACGGCAGCATGATCCACGACATGTACCTGATGCAGGTCAAGACGCCGGCCGAATCGACCGAGCCCTGGGACTACTACAAGGTGGTCGAGACGATCAAGGGCGACGATGCGTTCACAACGAAGGCCGAGACCAAGTGCAGCTTGTGGAAATGAGCCCCCCAGTCGCTTCGCTGCCGCCTTGCAGGCCGCGCTGGACCAGTGGTCCAGCCCCTCACCAGGCACAAACAGTCCACTGGACTGTTTATGTCCGGGCTCGGCCCCCGAGGGGCGCCACCCATTGGTCCGGGGAACCCGGACCTGGGGCGTGGCTTGATGGGCTCTTCGCTTCGCTTGTGCGTCCTGCGACATGACTGAAATCTTCGGCATCCCGCTGCAGGCTCTGTGGGGCCAGCTCTTGCTTGGCTTGGTCAACGGCTCGTTCTACGCGATGCTGAGCCTGGGCCTGGCGGTGATCTT
>DASQOS010000392.1:0-2883 GCA_035644375.1 Rhizobacter sp. | reverse complement strand
CTTCCTGGCTGGCCACGCAGCCGCCCACGCCGATCAGCACGCCTTTGGCCTTCAGGTGCTTGACGCGACCCAGGTCGCTGAATACTTTTTCTTGCGCCTTTTCGCGCACCGAGCAGGTGTTGAACAGGATCAGGTCGGCCTGTTCCACGTCGGTGGTGGGCGCGTAGCCTTCGGCCGCTGCCATCACGTCGGCCATCTTGTCCGAGTCGTACTCGTTCATCTGGCAGCCGAAGGTCTTGATGAAAACCTTCTTGCCGGTCTTCGGCAGGATGTTGTTCATGTGACAGATCTCAGGGGCGGGTCCAGGTCTGCGCAGCCGGATCGAAGGCCCAGGTTTGCGCCTGTTCCAGCGTCGCCGGCCAAGGCGTCATGGCAATTTCTTCTTTTCGCAGCAGCCAGACGTCTTTCACCAGGCCCGACGGGTCGATGGTGTAGTTCACGATGGCTTTGCCACCGACCAGCCCGGCCGACATCTCCAGCATGTTGTTCTGGTTGCGAATGCGTGAGCCCGGTGCCAGCAGAGCGGCTTTGTCGTTGAGTGTGATCTGCGGCGGCGTGCCGAAGACGATGCTGCCGCGCAGCGCATTCTGTGGGAAGTTGCGCTGCATTTGTGCAGCCACCGGCAGGGAGATCGAGATGGCCACGACAGTGGCGATGAGACAGCGGTACATGGTGTGCATCCAGTGGCTGTTGAGGGACAAAACGTGAACAACGAACACGAACAACCCGGAAACAACAACGGCTCCAAGTCGAGGAACCGGGAGCCGCAGGGTAGAACAAATCTGGTGGCGCTTCAGGGATTCGAACCCCGGACCTGCGGATTATGATTCCGTCGCTCTAACCGACTGAGCTAAAGCGCCTGAGCCGGGCATTATAGCTATTGCCCTTGTGCCGACGAGACGGGCAACGTCTCCTTCACCAACCATCCCCCGATGTTCAGTTTCTTCAAGAAAAAGCCGGCGCCGATTGCGCCTGATGCGGTGACGCCTGTGGTTGCGGCGCCCGGCGCTGCTTCGCTATCGGAACCGGAACCCGAGCGCTACAAATGGCTGACCAGGCTGCGCGGCGGACTGCGCAAGACCGGCTCCAGCATTGCGCAGGTGTTCACCGGCACCCAGATCGACGACGCGCTGTACGACGATCTGGAGGCGGCCTTGCTGATGGCCGATGCGGGTGTGAAGGCCACGGTCTTCTTGCTCGCCGATCTGAAACGAAGGGTGAAGGAGGCGCGCGCCGCCGATCCGGCCGCGGTGAAGGCCTTGCTCGTGGAGGCCGTGGCAGATCTGCTGACGCCACTGGAAAAGCCGCTCGAGATCGGTGAGCACCGACCCACGGTGATCATGGTGGTGGGCGTGAACGGCGCAGGCAAGACCACGAGCGTTGGCAAGCTGACACGCCATCTCGCCGACGGTGGCGAGAAGGTGCTGTTGGCTGCGGCCGACACCTTCCGTGCGGCCGCACGTGAGCAGCTGGCCGTGTGGGCCGCACGGGCAGATGCCGGTTTGAGCGCAACCCCTCAGGCCGTCGAAATCGTGAGCCAGGAAGGCGGCGACCCTGCTGCCGTGAGTTTCGATGCCGTGGTGGCCGCAAAGGCGCGGGGGTGCGGCGTGGTGATCGCCGACACCGCCGGCCGCCTGACCACTCAGCTTCACCTGATGGAGGAACTGAAAAAGATCAAGCGCGTGATTTCAAAAGCGCAGCTCGGGGCGCCCCACGAAGTGCTGCTGGTGATCGACGGCAACACCGGCCAGAACGCGCTGGCGCAGGTGAAGGCCTTTGATGACGCATTGCAGCTCAGTGGGCTGATCGTGACCAAACTGGATGGCACGGCCAAGGGCGGCATGCTGGCGGCCATTGCACGCGAGCGCCCTGTGCCGGTGTACTTCATCGGCGTGGGCGAGCAGCTGGAAGACCTGGAAACCTTCAGTGCGCGCGAATTCGCGCAGGCGCTGCTGAACTGACGAACGCGAGAAGCGACGCCGGGCGAAGCTCGTTCAACGTATCGACGGACCGGAACCTCGTGGATGTGACGGGGTCGGGCTCAGCGCCGCAGGTTCCGAATGCAGTTCGTCGAACCAGGTAGAAGGCGGAGGGTCGAGCATGTCCGAGGTTTCGTCTTCCGTGGGCGGCTCCAGTCCTTGAGCCGGTTCGCTTCGGCTGCGCAGATCGCGCAGCGGAATCTTGTTGTCCAGTCCCATCGGACCGCTTTCCAAGGGCGCGTCTACCGGGACCTTCAAGATCAGGTTGCGCACCACCGTCGCGGAAGGCAGCGCGTTCTCGCGCCATACATACAAAGGGATGCCGGCGCCTTCGAGGACACGGTCCATGCGGGTATGCCGCTGGCGCGTGCGATCGGACTCCTGGCCTTCCGGGCTGCGTATTTCAACCACGGCGATGACCTGTGATACGGCATCGCAGACGAGCAAATCGGCCGAGATGGTACCCACACGGCGCGACCATTCTGCATAGGAATGGCGTGTCGGCACCTTGATGAAACGGGCCAGCGGCACCTGCGCGAGGATGATGTGGTCGGGCAAAGCGCTGCGAAGTGTTCCATACGCTTTGCGCTCGAAGTTCGTGAGGATGCGCGTCGCCTGCGGGTGCCAGGACAGCAGGGTGTCCAATTCTTCCATGGGACGTGTCTTCTTGCGCGGCACCATGGCCTCGCGGCGCGACCGCAATACAAGCCAAAGCAGCACTGCGGCCAACAACACCAAGCCAGAAATCAACAGCATTTCCATTGCCAGGTTCAATCAAGTTTGTGGGTTTCGACCATAGCCTCCTCAAGGCGTCGGGTCAATCGGCAAAAAAGAAGGTTTCAGCGCATACCGGACGGACCACCCAGGCCCTTCATGCCGCCCATGCGCTTCATCATCTTCATCA
>DASQOS010000391.1:0-10213 GCA_035644375.1 Rhizobacter sp. | reverse complement strand
CGGCGAACGGGATGAAGTCCATCGGGGCGACCAAGCCGCGCTGCGGATGTTGCCAGCGCATCAGGGCTTCGGCACCGACCACATGGGCCGTGTTCAACGCGAGCTTGGGCTGCAGGTACAGACGCAGTTCTCCGTGAGCGAGCGCGTGGCGCAGTTCGCTCAGCAGCGACAGCGTCTGTGTGCCGGTGGCATCGTGCGCGGGGTCGTACATCGTCGGGCCTTGCGCGAGACGTTTGGCCTGGTACATCGCCGCCTCGGCGCGGCTGAGCAAGGTGTCGGTGTCGGCAGCGTGGTGCGGCCACACGGCCATGCCAATGCTGGCACTCATGTCAACGGTTTGTTCTTCGAGCGTCAAGGGCACACCGAAAGCATCGCCGATGCGCTGAGCGACCGAACGTGCCAGCGCCATGTCGCCGACAGTCTCCAGGTCGGTCAGCAGGATCGCGAACTCGTCGCCATCCAGACGCGCCACCAGATCGCCACCGCGCACGGCCTGCTGCGACAGTCGTTCGGCCACGCTCTTGAGCATCATGTCGCCGAAGGGGTAGCCGAGCAGGTCGTTGACGAGCTTGAAGCGGTCGAGGTCGAGCATCACGATGGCCACCGAGCGTGTTTTGCGGGTTCGCGCTGCGGCGATGGCGTCTTGCGTGGCATTGCGAAACTGGGTGCGGTTGGGCAGGCCGGTGAGACTGTCCCAGTAGGCGAGCTTGAGAATCTCCTGTTGGTGACCGGCGATGCTGACGCGCATGCGCTCGAACGAATGCGCCAGCATGCCGATTTCGTCGCGCCGCTGCTGCCCGCCAAGAGGCGTGTCGTAGTCGCCGGCGCCGAGGCGTTCGGCCGCGGCCACGAGTGTGTGGATCGGTGCCGTGACGTGGCGGGCGGTGAGCACGCTGCCTGAGCCGATGACCACCACGCTGAGCAAGGTGAGGACGATCAAGCCCCATTGCAGATGCAGGTAGGGTGCCACGGCCCCATCGACGGAACGCATGAGCAAGGCCGACACGGCGCCTTCGTCATTGAGCAGCACGGCGCGTGCGCTGTATTCGCTGCCATGCAAGCTCAGCGACAGCGCCTCGGAGCGCGACATGTTGATGTCGGGCCAGCGAGCACTGGCCTGGCGTTCGACGTCCGGGGAGGCCTCAGGGGGCAAGGTGGACAACGCGGTTTTCCAGGCTGAGCGGATGTTGTCGCGCGCCTGCAGGCTGACCTGGAGCGACGACAGGTCGCGCATGTTGTCGAGCAGGCCCAGGTCGATGGGAAAGCCAATCAGCACCCAGCCAACGACCACCGGCGCACGCATCGGCACCATCACGAACTGAAACGGCTTGTGATCGATCAGTGCAATTTCGCTGTGGCGCCGGGCGGCATTGGCGTGCAAGGCCAGCTTGGCGATCACGCCGTTCAACGGTTGCAGGTCGGGCCGGCCCGACGCCCTGACCCGAAAGCCGTTGTCGAGCAGCACCGCCACGCTGGCGCCGATGCGGTCGCCATGGTTGGACAGCACCGAAGCAATCGTCGGCACATCGTCGCTGTTGACCGCGGAACGAAAACCGTAATCGGCGGCCAGCAGCGTCGCGCCGTCGCTCAGCTTTTGCGCGTTCTGCTCCAGCACGTGGTGCAGCACGCGTTCGCCGACCTCCAGCTGATCGGCGATCGAGGCGCGGGCGTTGTGGTCGATGCTGTTGCGTATCGCCACGAAGCTCACCACCTGCACCACCAGCAACAGGCTGAGCGACAGCGCCACGATGCGTGCGCCCAGCGACCGATGCATCCAGGCGCGGAATGCGCCGGCCAACAACACGATGGGCGCGCGCTTCATGGCGCGGCGTCCGGCAGTTTCATGTTGGCGGTCATGTCGCCAGCGGCCACGGTCAGCGCCTGGGACACGGGGTCCTCGCCATGGCCCATCCCGGCGTACCAGGCGCGCAGCTTGTAGGCGCCCGCCGAAATGTTGTCCAGGCGCGCCTGGCCCTCGGCCGACGTGCGTGCATAGTGCGGCGTGTCCACGACGACGATCCAGGCGGCCATCTGGTCGTGGATGTTGCAGCCGAGCACGGCAATGCCAGGCTTGTCGAACACCAGCGGGGCACTGGGCACGCCGGCATACAGCTTCAATTCGAAGGGCTTGATCGGAGAAAACGAGTACACGTGGTGGCGCACCGTGTCGTAGTTGGGAAAGCCCACGGGTGTGCCCACGGTGATCACGGTGACGCGCGGATTGAACTGGCGCTGCATCTGCCCGACCTCGACCACGGGCAATGGCTTGACCGGCAGCTTGCCGCTGGCGGGCTCGAGCATCACCACCGCGTCGGGCACGGGGTGGCCTGCCAGGTCCGTCACGCTCACGCTGAGTGAAGCGGCTTGCGCGCCGAAGCCCAAGACCAGCACGGCGCAGCCGGGCAACATCGGGAAAAAGGTGCGAAAACGCATCGGATGTGGCCGTTGCGGCGGCGTGTGGATCAGTCGGGTGCGGACTCGCATCGAGCGCGGGTTGCGCTCTCGAAGAGATATCGGCTGCCCATCTGGGGACTTGATGCCGCCGGCGTCTGCCATCGCCTTGCAAACACGTGCATTTCTGCACAGGTTTTCAGACTGGCGTTTGCGGCTTCGAGGCTGCGGGCCATGCAGCGCCAGCCGCGCTGGGGCCAACGTTCAGGCGGCGCTGGCGATCACACCGCCGCCGAGGCACACCTCGCCGGCATAGACCACGGCCGACTGGCCGGGTGTCACGGCCCACTGCGGCTGCCGAAAGTGCAGGCCGAACACATCCGGCGTGCCGCCGATGTCGCACAGGGCATCACTTTGCCGGTAGCGCGTCTTCGCAGCCACCACGCCGGCGTCGGGTGCGTGGCCGGCGACCCAGCTGGTGTCGTCCGCGCTCAGCGAATTCGATTGCAGCCACGGATGCTCGTGGCCTTGCACGATGTACAGCGTGTTGCGGTCCATGTCCTTGCGCGCGACGAACCAGGGCTCGTGGTCGCTGCCGCCTTTGCGGCTGCCTTTTTCCTTCAGGCCGCCGATCCCGATGCCCTTGCGCTGGCCGAGCGTGTAGAAGCTCAGGCCCACGTGCTCGCCGATCACGCGCCCGCGGTCGTCCTTGATCGGCCCTGGCGTGTTGGTCAGGTAGCGGTTCAAGAACTCGCGAAACGGCCGCTCGCCGATGAAGCAGATGCCGGTCGAGTCTTTCTTCTTGGCATTCGGCAAACCGATCTCGGCCGCGATGCGGCGCACCTCGGTCTTGGGCAGTTCGCCGACCGGAAACAGCGTCTTGCTCAGCTGGGCCTGGGTCAGGCGGTGCAGGAAATAGCTTTGGTCCTTCAGCGGGTCCAGGCCTTTGAGCAGCTGATGCCGCCCCTCCACTTCGCGGACTCTGGCGTAGTGACCGGTGGCAATTTTTTCAGCGCCGAGGCGCATCGCGTGGTCGAGAAAGGCCTTGAACTTGATTTCGGCATTGCACAGCACATCCGGATTGGGCGTGCGGCCGGCCTGGTATTCGCGCAGGAACTCGGCGAACACACGGTCCTTGTAGTCAGCCGCAAAATTCACGTGCTCGATGTCGATGTCCAGCACATCGGCCACCGCAGCCGCGTCGACGAAGTCGATGTTCGACGAGCAATACGCGTCGTCGTCGTCACCTTCCCAGTTCTTCATGAAGATGCCGATGACCTCGTGCCCTTGCTGCTTGAGAAGGTGAGCGCTGACGGCCGAGTCCACGCCACCGCTCAAACCCACCACCACACGTTGCTTGCCTGCCATGCGTGCGATTATCCCGCCGCTACGGCGTGGACGCCCCCCGCGCTCAAGGCTGTGTGAAGTCGGGCGCGAAGACGCTAGTGTCCACCGTCAGCACATCGAGCGGATAGTGGCGGCCGGCGAGGTGATCTTCCAGGCACAGCAACAGCAAGGGACTGCGATGCCGGTCCGAACTGGCACGGATTTCGTCCGGCGTCAGCCACAGCGTGCGCACGATGCCTTCGTCGAGAACCCAGCCAGGCGAGGGCTCGCTGGCCGCACCGACGAAAGCAAAACGGACGTAGGTGATGTCTTCATGGGTCTCCGCGCGGTAGAAGCGAGACAGGTACACACCCAGCAGGTGGGTGGGCGCAAAACTGCAGCCGGTTTCTTCCAGCACCTCGCGCACCACGGCTTGCAGCGGTGACTCGGCGGGCTCCAGGTGCCCAGCTGGGTTGTTGAGGCGCAGACCGTCGCGGGTTTGCTCTTCCACCAGCAGGTAACGGCCATCGCGTTCGATCACAGCGGCCACGGTGACGCTGGGTTTCCAACGGGTTTGCATGGGGCCGCATCTTATCGGCCCAGCGGATGGTGTGTTTGGTGCTTGTTGACCGCGCTCAATTTTATTTGGGCCGGCGTCGGTTACTCTTGCAGGTCCATTTGTGTAAGCTGCATAAGGTCTTGGTAATAACAGAGCGCGAGGAGAACCGAATGTTGTTAGGCGTACCGAGAGAGGTGGAGTTGGGGGAGACGAGGGTGTCGGTGACGCCGGAGACGGCCAAGAAGCTCAAGGCGCTGGGGCACCAGATCCGGGTGGAGAGCGGGGCGGGGTTGGGGGCCAGCGTCACCGACGAGGCCTATGCGGCGGCTGGGGCCGAGATCAGCGACCGAGCTGGGGCCTACGCGGCCGAGCTGATCCTCAAGGTGCGTGCGCCCCGGGCTGACGAACTGCCCCTGATCAAGAGCGGCAGCGCCCTGATCGGCATGCTCAACCCCTTCGACAAAGAAGGCCTGCAGCGCCTGGCCGATGCCGGCCTCACCAGCTTTGCCCTGGAAGCTGCACCGCGCACCACGCGTGCCCAGAGCATGGACGTGCTCTCCAGCCAGGCCAACATTGCCGGCTACAAAGCCGTCATGATCGCGGCCGACACATACCAGCGCTTTTTCCCCATGCTCATGACCGCGGCCGGCACCGTCAAGGCCGCCCGCGTCGTCATCCTCGGCGTTGGCGTGGCCGGGCTGCAAGCCATTGCCACCGCCAAGCGCCTGGGCGCCGTCATCGAAGCCAGCGACGTGCGCCCCAGCGTCAAAGAGCAAGTCGAGTCCTTGGGCGCCAAATTCATCGACGTCAGCTACGACACCCCTGAAGAAAAAGAAGCCGCCCAAGGCAGCGGCGGTTATGCCAAAGCCATGCCCGCCAGCTGGCTCGAGCGGCAAAAGACCGAAGTTGCCAAACGCGTGGCCGCCGCCGACATCGTCATCACCACCGCCTTGATCCCCGGGCGAGCCGCCCCCGTGCTGGTGACCGAAGACATGGTGCGTGCCATGAAACCCGGCAGCGTCATCGTCGACCTCGCGGCCGGACGCGGACCGGGCGGACAAGGCGGCAACTGCCCCTTGAGCGAGGCCGACAAGACCGTCATCAAACACGGCGTCACCATCGTCGGCGAGACCAACCTCGCGGCGCGCGTGGCCGCCGATGCCAGCGCCCTGTACGCGCGCAACCTGCTCGACTTCTTAAAGCTTGTCATCACCCAAGAAGGCAGCTTCCACGTGCCGCTGGACGACGACATCGTTGCCGCCTGCCTGATGACCCAGGGCGGCCAAGTCAAGCGCGCCTGAACCCCCCAGATTCCCTGCAAAGCCAACGAGAACCGGACATGGAACTCTCCCACACCATCACCAACCTGATCATCTTCGTGCTGGCCATCTATGTGGGCTACCACGTCGTGTGGACCGTCACCCCGGCCCTGCACACGCCGCTGATGGCCGTCACCAACGCCATCTCCGCCATCGTCATCGTCGGCGCCATGCTCGCGGCGGCCCTGACCGAGACCCCCTTGGGCAAGACCATGGGCGTGCTCGCCGTGGCCTTGGCCGCGGTCAACGTCTTCGGCGGCTTCCTCGTCACGCGGCGCATGCTCGAGATGTTCAAGAAGAAAGACAAGAAAGCCGCTGCCGTGGAGCACAAAGCATGAGCTTGAACCTCGTCACCCTGCTGTACCTGATCGCCAGCATCTGCTTCATCCAGGCCTTGAAGGGCCTGAGCCACCCCACCACCTCCATCCGCGGCAACCTGTTCGGCATGGCCGGCATGGGCATCGCGGCGCTCACCACCGCAGCCCTCATCGTCAAGATCGCCGGCGGCAACCCCACGGGCCTGGCCTACGTGCTCGGCGCCCTGGTGGTCGGCGGCAGCGCCGGCTCCCTCATGGCCAAGCGCGTCGAGATGACCAAGATGCCCGAACTCGTGGCCTTCATGCACAGCATGATCGGCCTGGCGGCGGTGTTCATCGGCGTGGCCGCGGTGGCCGAACCGCACGCCTTCGGCATTGCCCTCAAAGGCGAGCCCATCCCCAGCGGCAACCGGCTCGAGCTGTTCCTCGGCGCGGCCATCGGCGCCGTCACCTTCAGCGGCTCGGTCATCGCCTTCGGCAAACTCTCCGGCAAATACAAATTCCGGCTGTTCCAGGGCGCCCCGGTGCAGTTCAGCGGCCAGCACATCCTGAACCTCGTGCTCGGGCTGATCACGGTGGGCTTGGGCCTGGTCTTCGTGGCCAGCGAGAACTGGAACGCCTTCTTCGCGATGCTGGCGCTGGCCTTCGTGATGGGCGTGCTCATCATCATCCCGATCGGCGGGGCCGACATGCCTGTCGTGGTGTCCATGCTCAACAGCTACTCCGGCTGGGCCGCCGCCGGCATCGGCTTCAGCCTGAACAACGCCATGCTGATCATCGCCGGCAGCCTGGTCGGCAGCTCCGGGGCGATCCTGAGCTACATCATGTGCAAGGCCATGAACCGCTCCTTCTTCAACGTCATCCTGGGCGGCTTTGGCGGCGAGGCCACCACGGCAACCGCGGGCGGCGCGGTGCAACGGCCGGTCAAGAGCGGCAGCGCCGACGATGCGGCCTTCGTGCTGGGCAACGCCGAGACGGTGGTGATCGTGCCGGGCTACGGGTTGGCGGTGGCCAGAGCGCAGCACGCGGTCAAGGAGCTGGCGGCCAAGCTGACCGACAAGGGCATCAGCGTGAAGTATGCGATCCATCCGGTTGCCGGGCGCATGCCGGGGCACATGAACGTGTTGCTGGCAGAAGCCGAGGTGCCGTACGACCAGGTGTTCGAGATGGAGGACATCAACGGCGAGTTCGGGCAGGCCGATGTGGCGATCATCCTGGGGGCCAACGATGTGGTGAACCCGGCGGCGCACATCAAGGGCAGCGCGATCTACGGCATGCCGATCCTGGAGGCCTACAAGGCCAAGACCATCATCGTCAACAAGCGATCGATGGCCGCGGGCTACGCCGGGCTGGACAATGAGCTGTTCTACATGGACAAGACCATGATGGTCTTCGGCGACGCCAAGAAGGTCGTCGAGGACATGGTCAAGGCCATCGAGTGAAGTAAATCGCAGCCACCAAAGGGCCGGTATCGCAAGGTGCCGGCCCTTCTTGTTTTTGCGAAACGCTTGGACGATGCGGCTGCGTTCAGGGGGCGAAAGCCCTGATGCGACGCTGCGCAACGATGGGCCAGAATCGACCGAATCCGACAAGAAGTTTCCAGGAGTTGTAGATGGAGAAGGTTTGGCTGCGACAGTACCCCAAAGGGGTACCCGAGCACATCGACACCACCCAGTACGCGTCGCTGGCCGCGCTGATGCAAGAGAGTTTCGACAAGCATGGCAGCTTGTGCGCCTATCGCTTCATGGGCAAAGGGTTCAGCTTCTCGCAGGTGGACGAGTTGTCGCAGGCCTTCGCGGCTTACCTGCAATCGCAAGGCCTGGAAAAGGGCGACCGTGTGGCCATCATGATGCCCAACGTGCCGCAATACCCGGTCGTGGTGGTGGGCATTCTGCGCGCCGGCTTGGTGGTGGTGAACGTGAACCCGCTGTACACGCCGCGCGAACTCGAACACCAGTTGAAGGACTCAGGCGCAAAGCTCATCGTCATCCTCGAGAACTTTGCGGCCACCTTGCAGGCTTGCCATGCCGCCGTGCCGTCAAAGAAAGTCGTGGTGGCGAGCATCGGCGATCTGCTGGGCTTTCCAAAGGGTCTGATCGTCAACTATGTCGTGCGCCATGTGAAGAAGATGGTGCCGGCTTTTTCGCTGCCCCACGTGCTGCGCTTCAACGCAGCGATTGCACAGGGGCGCAAGGCCGCGTTCCGGCGGCCCGAGCTGACGCTGGATGACGTCGCGGTGCTGCAGTACACCGGCGGCACCACCGGTGTCAGCAAGGGTGCGACCTTGCTGCACAAGAACCTGGTGGCCAACACCTTGCAGGCCGAAGCGTGGTACCGGCCTGCACTGGAACGCGTGCCGGCGAATGAACAACTGACCACGGTGTGCGCGCTGCCGCTGTATCACATCTTCGGGTTCACCTCGAACATGATGCTGTCCATGCGCATGGGCGGATGCAACCTGCTGATTCTCAATCCGCGCGACCTGTCCGGCGTCTTGAAAGAGCTGTCCAAGCACAGGTTCCACAGTTTCCCCGCGGTGAACACCTTGTTCAATGCGCTGGTGCGGCACCCCGATTTCGGCACCGTCGACTGGAGCCACTTGGCGATCTCGATCGGCGGTGGCATGGCGGTGCAGCAGGCCACGGCAAAGCTGTGGCTGGAGAAGACCGGTTGCGCGATCCGCGAGGGCTACGGCCTGTCGGAAACATCGCCCACGGCCACCTGCAACCCGACATCGGGCGAGCCGGTGTCGGGCAGCATCGGCTTGCCTTTGCCTTCCACCGAACTGGCTTTGCTCGACGACGATGGCAACGAAGTGGCGCCAGGCACTTCGGGCGAGATCGCCATCCGCGGCCCTCAGGTGATGGCGGGCTACTGGCAGCGGCCTGACGAAACCGAGAAGGTCATGACGGCCGATGGTTTTTTGCGCACGGGCGACATCGGCAGCATGGATGCGCGCGGCTACTTTCGCATCGTCGACCGCAAGAAAGACATGATTCTGGTCAGCGGCTTCAACGTCTATCCGAACGAAGTGGAAGACGTGGTGACGCAGATGCCCGGCGTGGTGGAGTGCGCCGCGGTGGGTGTTGTCGACGCCAAGACCGGCGAGGCCGTCAAGCTCGTGCTGGTGCGCAGCAACCCGGCCGTCACCGAGGCCGACGTGCGCGCCTATTGCGAGGCCAACATGACCGGCTACAAGCGGCCCAAGACCATCGAATTTCGCGCCGAGCTGCCCAAGTCGGCGGTCGGCAAAATCCTGCGGCGCGAGTTGAGAGACAAGAGTTAGCGGGGTAGCATCGGCGCACGATGTTGCGCCGATGCCTGAGGGCCTGCTGGAGAGTGGTTCGCGTCCCGCTGCTGGCGGTCGCGGCCCTGATTCTGTTCATCGAAGAGTGGGGCTGGCGGCCGCTCACGGCGTGGGCTGCACGGCTGGCCCAATGGCCCCCGCTGGCGCGCCTGGAAGCGCGCATTCGCGGCGCTTCGCCGCGGTGGGCGCTGGCCTTCTTTCTGTTCCCTGCGGTGCTGTTGTTTCCGATCAAGCTGGTCGCGTTGTGGCTGATGCACCTGGGTCAGACGGCGTTGGGCGTGTTGCTCATCGTGGCGGCCAAGCTGCTGGGCACGGCCTTCGTCGGCCGCCTGTTCGTCCTGACCGAACCGCAGCTGATGAAGTTCGCCTGGTTTGCACGCGCCTTGGCTTGGTGGCGCGTGACCAAAGCGCGCGTGCGCGAGGCGTGCAGGGGTTCGGCGGCGTGGCGCGCCGCACACGGCTTGAAGCGCCGGCTGCGCATCGCGTTCCGGCGCCTGGTGCGGCAGTCGCCGCAGTGATGCATGGATGCCCCGATCAGGCAAACTGACTGCATGCCGCCTCGCTTCTACGTCGACCAGCCTTTTCGCCCCGATGAAACTCTTTCGCTGCCCGAGGGCGCCGCGCGTCATGTGCAGGTGCTGCGCCTGCAGCCGGGTGATCCGCTGACTTTGTTCAACGGCCAGGGCGGCGAGTGGACTGCCCGTGTGACACGAATGGGGCGCAGCGAGGTGCAGGTGCAGATGGAACAACACCATGCCACCGAGCGCGAACTTCCGCTGCAGGTCACGCTGGCCATCGGCATGCCGGCCAATGAGCGCATGGATGCCCTGGTCGAGAAGGCCGCCGAACTCGGTGTCGCGGTCATTCAGCCGCTGCTGTGCGAACGCTCGGTGTTGCGCCTGAGTGACGAGCGGGCACACAAGAGAGTGGCGCATTGGCGCGGCGTGGCGGTCGCCGCGTGCGAGCAAAGCGCCCGCACGCGAGTGCCGACGCT
>DASQOS010000390.1:0-7410 GCA_035644375.1 Rhizobacter sp. | reverse complement strand
TCACCGGGCTGTCTTCGACGATGTAGGCCTTCAACATGGGTTGGTTCTCAGGCCGGTTCGCGGGTCTCGCAATGTGGCGCGTCAACAAACGCCGAAGCGGCATCTTGATTTGCCAATGAACTGCGCCGACCCACAGACCGCATCGTTGTCCTTGAGATGCGGTTGTCTCTTGCCGCGGGTACTGCTGCAGTCATATGGGGCCGATTGTATGAATGCTTCGCATGCCGAGGCGTCGGGAGAGCGCCGCAAAGTGTGTAGGAAGACTCCTACGCTGAGCCTGCTGCCGCCGAGGGCTGCTCCCCAGGAAAACGCGCGTCGCTCTGTAGGACTTTGCTGACACTCGCTCGCCGCTTCGTCCGCTGGCCAGAACCCATGCACGGCGCGTCCGTGGCCAGCCTGACCGGCATCCGGCTGGCCGACGACGGGGGCAAGCGCACGCCGTGGTGGCCGTGCTGTTGTAGCGGCAGAAAGTGACAGCGTCTCAGCGCCTGCGCACCCGCACGTCCACGTCCAGACCCAGGTAGGCGTCGGCCGGCCCGTACCAGCTGCCGGACACCGGCGCCGCCTGTTTCGGGTCGCGGGCCACGCCCACGCGCACGAGTTGCGAGCCGCCGAGAAAATTGTTGGTGGGGTCGAACGGCAGCCATCCCGCACCCGGCAGGTAGGCCTGCAGCCAGGCGTGGGTTGCCCCCGCACCCATCACCACGGCCTCGTCGCCGCCGGGGTCGACCGCCTCGGCGTCGACGTCCAGCGCCGGGTCGTACAGGTAGCCCGACACGAAGCGCGTCGCGATGCCGAGCCGGCGTGCCGCCTCCATCATCAACAACGCAAAGTCGCGGCAGCTGCCTTCGCCGAGTTCCAGCGTGCGCAACGGCGACTGCGTGCCTTCGCTGTCGCGAGCCGCATAACGCAGCTTGTCGCGGATGTGCTGGTTCATCTGCACCAGCAGGTCGCGTGTGGCGGTCGGGCCGTCGGTGCGGATGAACTGGCGCGCCCAGGCGGTCAGCTTGCCGTCGGGGTCGTCATGGTGCGGGCGCAGATAGTGTTCGAGGTCGAAGCGTTCGTCGACCGAATAGGCAAACGGAAAGAACTCGGCCGAAGGCGAGAGCGGTAGTTCGAGGTTGTTGGTGTGCGCATGCTCGATGGTGAACGAGCAGACGATCTTCAGCTCGGTGGCCGGCACGATCGGCTGCACCAGCGCGACCGAGTTGGAGTACGGGTCCTGGATCATGCGCACCATGGCCTCGGGGCTGACCTGCAGGTCAGTGGCCAGCACACGCAGGTCGTGGCTGTCGCGCGGGCGAAACATCACGCGGTGTTCGCCAAAGGTCACCGGCTCCGCATAGCGGTAGACCGTGGTGTGGATGATGTCGTATTGGATGGTCATGAAGCTTGAGCGAGACGGGTTGGGCGCAGTATGCGGTGTGAATCACCCCGGGTTTCGTGGAGGCTGTTTGGTTTGAGTCAGGCCACCACCGTGGCGGCTTGATTGGCGAGTTGCTGGCAGTAGTTTGCTTCTGCCTCTGCGGGAGGTATGTGGCCAATGGGCTCCAGCAGCTTGAAGTCCGGTTCACTGTTCCGTTCGGTCTCCTGCGGGACTGGTTGGTCGCCTGGCCGCAGGGTGAAACTGCTAGACTGAAATCCATGAATGCCCGTGTGGACCACCTCATTGACGAAGCGCTGGCGCTTGATCCGAGTGAACGCTCGGCAGTGGTGATTGCGCTGCTCGACAGCTTGGACGGCGAGGATGAAGCTTCTGCGGCCAAGGCTTGGGCGGACGAAATTCGCCAACGCAAGAATGATCTGCGTTGCGGCGCGACCCAGACAGTGTCATGGGCTGAAGCCCGAACTCGCCTCAGCGCTCTGTGAGCGAGTTTGTTGTCGTTCTTGCTTCGGCTGCGGAGCGAGATATCGCCGATGCCCTTGTTTGGTACCGTCAGAGAAATGCGCTTGCCGCAGATGGATTTCGTGCTGAAGTCTTTGACGCGATTGAGCACATTGGCGACTCTCCATTGAGCCGACCAGCCGATGAAGACGGAAACCGCCACCGCGTACTGAAAAGGTTTCCGTATTCGGTGTTCTACGAAGTGCTGGAAAGCACGGTCGTGATTCTTGCCATTGCGCATCATCGGCGTAAGCCGAGTTACTGGCGGGCGACTCAACCTTGACCTGGCTGAGACTGACTGTCTAGATGCCTTGTCTCAACGCCGAGCCCCGATGATGTTCAACGCGGTGCACAAGCGGTCCGTCAAGGCAGGCCGCTTGTGGGTTGGGTGGAGCGACCTTGTCAGTCCGGAATCGTCGGCTCGACCAGTGTGACCAGCTGCGCAAGCGATTCTTGCCAACCCAGGTAGCACATCTCGACGGGAATGAGGTCTGGAATTCCTTGCTGCGTGATGTTCAGTTCCGTGCCGCACGACACCTGCCGCAGCACCACGATCGTCTCCATCTCGCCTGGCAGGTTCGGATCGTCGAACTTGTCGGAGTAGCGGATGCGCTCATGCGGCACGAGCTCGCGGTATTCGCCGCCGAAGCTGTGGCCATGGCCCGTCGCGAAGTTGGTGAAGGACATCTTGAAGGTCCCGCCCACCTTGGCGTCCAAGTGATGAACCTTGCAGGTAAAGCCATAAGGCGCAAGCCATTTGGCCAGGGCCTCGGCGTCGAGGAATGCACGGTAGATCCGCTCCGGTGCGGTGCGGATGACGCGGTGAAGTCGAACGCTGTTGGTGGTCATGATGGGCAGGGATGGCAGAGGATGGCCCTCTGACTGTAAGACGATCGACGCAGCTCAGAATCGACAAGGCAAGGGCGGGGGAGCGTGGAACACGCAGCCGGGCGTTGGCCGTCGATGGCGCAAAGCGTGGTGCCGCCGTGCCTGCGGCGCGAGCACCGCGCCGCTTGCTCAAGCTGCAGCCGATCAGACACGGTAGAAATAGTACGTGGCCGTGTACGGAACCCGTGCCATCTGCCTTGCATTGCCTGGCCCACACGGCTCAGAGGGCGCGATCCCGCCGACGGTTTGCACCCGTTGAATGCTCTTCGTCTGGCTGAAGACGCCCGTGCCCCGGGTGGACTTGCTGGCCAACAGCAGCCACGGGATGGCAGATGGAATCGGCCCCGGGTCGCGGCTCTTGACCTCTCCGACGACGCTGCTCCCGTCCACCGATTCCCAGGTGGGACCTGCGTAGTGCTTTCCGATCGAATGTCCCGAACGATCCGCGAGAGCTGCTTCTGGCGCACGGAAGATCCACTCGAACGTGGACGGCTCGTCAGGCTTGGCGGCGCACTCGTAGATTTGCACGCCGGTGGCCAGGGCTTCCAGGAAGACCGATTGATCGGCGGGCGCTCGCAGCTGCACCGGGACATCGGGCGGGCCCAGCGCGGGCCCACTTGCACAGCCGGTGGCTGCGAGGACGGCGAGCCAAAGAGACAGGGTGTTCACATGGGGCGATTTCATCGTTTACCTTTCAGTGAGGGCCGACATGGGAAAAGTATGACGCTTGCGAGACGCGTGGTGGTTAAGTGGCCTTTCTTGCATGGAGCGGCATTTGGGTACAGCGGCCCAACGACGTCCATGCTCCGGCGCGATCTCAAACGTCCAGCAACTCCACCTCGAACATCAGCGTCGCATTCGGCGGGATCACGCCGCCGGCGCCGCGCGCGCCGTAGCCCAGCCCCGGCGGGATCACCAGCACGCGCGTGCCGCCGACCTTCATGCCTTGCACGCCTTCGTCCCAGCCCTTGATGACCATGCCGGCGCCGAGACCGAATTCAAACGGGTCGTTGCGGTCTTTGCTGCTGTCGAACTTGGCACCCTTGACGCCGTCGTTGTACAGCCAGCCGGTGTAATGCACGCTGACTTGCTGGCCGGCTTGCGCCTGTGGGCCGGTGCCGATGACGGTGTCTTCGTATTGCAGGCCGGAGGCGGTGGTTTGCATGACATTCCTTTCGGGGTTGAAGGTCGCCATGCTAGCGTCAAGTCGACGCAAAAAATGGCGCTGGCCGCCGGCGCCTGCGGAAAGGCGAAAATAGCCACCTTTCCCGTCCGGCGCCTGCTCCGTTCGGCAACGTTTCCGTTTCTATCCGCACAAGAATCTCACGATGGCCACCATCCTTCAGCATCTGCCCGCCGGCCAGAAAGTCGGCATCGCCTTCTCCGGGGGCCTGGACACCAGCGCCGCATTGCACTGGATGCGCAACAAGGGCGCCGTGCCCTATGCCTACACCGCCCACCTGGGCCAGCCCGACGAGCTCGACTACGACGACATCCCGCGCCGCGCGATGCAATACGGCGCCGAGAAGGCGCGCCTGATCGACTGCCGCGCGCAGCTCGCCGCCGAAGGCATCGCAGCGCTGCAGTCGGGCGCGTTCCACATCTCGACCGCAGGCACCACCTACTTCAACACCACGCCGCTCGGCCGTGCCGTCACCGGCACGATGCTGGTGGCCGCGATGAAAGAAGACGAGGTCAACATCTGGGGCGACGGCAGCACCTTCAAGGGCTACGACATCGAGCGCTTCTACCGCTACGGCTTGCTGGTCAACCCCCAGCTGCGCATCTACAAGCCCTGGCTCGACCAGGCCTTCATCGACGAACTGGGTGGCCGTGCCGAGATGTCGGCCTTCATGACCGCCGCCGGCTTCGGCTACAAGATGTCGGCCGAGAAAGCCTATTCCACCGACTCCAACATGCTGGGTGCCACGCACGAAGCCAAAGACCTGGAGTTGCTGAGCAGCGGCGTGAAGATCGTGCAGCCCATCATGGGCGTCGCGTTCTGGCGCGATGAGGTTCAGGTGAAGGCCGAAGAGGTCACGCTGCGCTTTGAAGAAGGCCGGCCCGTGGCGCTGAACGGCTGCGAGTTCAGCGACCCGGTCGAGCTGATCCTGGAGGCCAACCGCATCGGCGGCCGCCATGGCCTGGGCATGAGCGACCAGATCGAGAACCGCATCATCGAAGCCAAGAGCCGCGGCATCTACGAAGCCCCGGGCCTGGCGCTGTTGTTCATCGCCTACGAGCGCCTGGTGACCGGCATCCACAACGAAGACACCATCGAGCAGTACCGCGACAACGGCCGCCGCCTGGGCCGCCTGCTGTACCAGGGCCGCTGGTTCGACCCGCAGGCCATCATGCTGCGCGAGACCGCGCAGCGCTGGGTCGCGCGCGCCATCACCGGCGAGGTCAGCGTCGAGCTGCGCCGCGGCAACGACTATTCGCTGCTCAACACCGTGTCGGCCAACCTGACCTACAAGCCCGAGCGGCTGACGATGGAAAAGGGCGAGTCGAGCTTCTCGCCGCAAGACCGCATCGGCCAGCTGACGATGCGCAACCTCGACATTGCCGACACGCGCGAAAAGCTCATCACCTACGTGAAGGCCGGCCTGCTGTCATCGGGCGGCGGCGCGGCGCTGCCGCAGATCAAGAACAACGACGACGCGAGCGACAGTGCCAAGTAAGAATGCCGAGCTCGGCGACCCGGCTTGACTCAAGTCAAGATCGGCGCTCAACTCGCGCACGACGCTCTGCCTTGCCACCTCGCCGGCGCATCACCTGCGCGGGTCAACAACCACAAGGAACCCCTGCCATGAGTCAAGTCAACCGCCGCGTTTTCATGCTCCACACCGTCGTTGTCGGCTGTGCCGTGGTTGCCATCGGATCGAATGCGCAAGCTGCTGCGCCCAATCTCGACGAAAGCGATCCACAGGCTGCGGCGCTGGGCTACAAGTCAGACACCGCCAAGGCCGACGCGAAGAAGTACCCGAATCACACGGCCGCGCAAAAGTGCGGCACCTGCGCGCTGTTCCAGGGCAAGGCCGGCGATGCAGCCGGACCCTGCCCGCTGTTTGCCGGCAAGCAGGTCGCCGCCAATGGATGGTGCAGCGCCTGGGCCAAGAAGGCCTGAGTTTTGTCGCAGTGGCCGGGCGCCCCACCGCGGCGTCCGGCCTGGTCAGTTCGAGCTCCAGGCCGTTCTGAACGTGAGGCCGAACGCAGGCGCATCGCACCCGAGCTACCTTTGTTTTTGTCAGGGTCTTTGCATGAGGTCAAAACCGTTTGACGGCAAAGAACTACCTTGTGCCATCACCATCGGGAGTTCGCCCTCATGCGCCCATCCGACCGCGGCACGGCAGCCACACGAATTGCCCTGCCGGCCCAGGCCATCAGCAGCGAAGTGCTGCTCGAAAAATACGCCAAGGGCGACGAGCAAAGCGTCGACGCGGTCAACCGGCGCGTGGCGCGCGCGCTGGCGCAAGCCGAGCCGGCGGTCGAGCGCAGCCGCTGGGAAAGCCGTTTCGCCGAAGCCCTGAACGCGGGCTTCATTCCGGCCGGGCGCATCCAGTCGGCGGCCGGCACCGGCCTGTCGGCCACCTTGATCAACTGCTTCGTGCAGCCGGTGGGCGATTCGATCGCGCAGCCCGACGACGGCCACCCAGGCATCTACACCGCGCTGACCGAAGCCGCCGAGACCCTGCGCCGCGGCGGCGGCGTGGGCTACGACTTCTCGCGCATCCGGCCGCGCGGCGCGTGGGTCGGCAGCACGCAAAGCAGCGCTTCGGGGCCGGTGAGCTACATGCGTGTCTTCGACCGTTCCTGCGAAACCGTCGAGTCGGCCGGCGCGCGCCGCGGTGCCCAGATGGGCGTGCTGCGCTGCGACCACCCGGACATCGAAGAATTCATCCACGCCAAGGACCGCGGCGACCTGAAGAACTTCAACCTCTCGGTCGGCGTGACCGATGCCTTCATGCAAGCGGTGCAAGGCGACACCGAGGTCGAACTGGTGCACCGGGCCGAGCCCGGCGCGGCGCAGAAGAAGGCCGGGGCTTATCAGCAGGCCCAAGCAGGCGGCGGCGGGCCGTGGGTCTACCGCAAGCGGCGCGCGCGCGACCTGTGGGACCAGGTCATGCGGTCGACCTACGACCACGCCGAGCCCGGCGTGCTGTTCCTCGACCCCATCAACCGCGACAACAACCTGGCTTACTGCGAAACGATTGCTGCCAGTAATCCTTGCGGTGAGCAGCCATTGCCTTCTTACGGCTGCTGCTGCCTCGGTTCGATCGACCTGACGCGCTTCGTGCGCGAACCGTTCGAGGCCGCCGCCGGCTTTGACGAGGCCGGCTTCGCCCAGCTCGTGAAAGTCGCTGTGCGCATGCTCGACAACGTGCTCGACGTGACGGTCTGGCCGCTGCCGCAGCAGCAGGCCGAAGCCCACAACAAGCGCCGCGTCGGCCTGGGCTTCACCGGCCTCGGCGATGCGCTGATCATGCTCACGCTGCGCTACGACAGCGCAGGCGCGCGCGACCTGGCACGGCGCGTTTCAGAGCTGATGCGCGACGCGGCCTACGAAGCCTCGGCCGATCTGGCGCGCCAGCGCGGCGCGTTCCCGCTGTTCAACCCGGACCTGTTTCTCAGCGCTG
>DASQOS010000389.1:0-9557 GCA_035644375.1 Rhizobacter sp. | reverse complement strand
ACCGTGTCGAAGGCGGTGGCTGGCACTGGAACTGGACCCCGGACAACCCGCCGCGCTGCCCGGGCCATTTCCTGTCGCCGTCGCGCTACATGTTCCAGCCGCACCCGGGGGCCTCGGCCACGGCCTATGGCCAGCAGCATGGCCAGTCCCTGCTGGCGGCTTTCAAGAAGCTGGTGAACGACCACCGCGCCAGCAGCGCCGTGCCGACACCGCCTTTGGCGCAGCAGCTGTTCGCTGCCTTTGCCGACACGCCCGCCAGCAACGCCTTGCTGGCCAGCACCTTCGTCGGCGTGCTGATGGGTTTCCTGCCCACGGTCGACGGCAACTTGCGCGGCACGCTGTACGAGTGGATGAACGACCACAGCCTGTGGGACCTGCAGAACAGCTTGATGGCCAGCCGCCAGGCCACGCCGTTCGAGAAGGCCGTCGAGGTGCTGAAGACGCCGCTGATGCGCACCATGCAACTGCGCCCGGTTCCCGAGCTGGTGTGGCGCACCGCCAAGGCGGCGCACACGCTGGGCGCGGGCAACACCGCGGTGAACGTGCTGCCCGGCGACATCGTCGTCATCGGCATCGTGTCGGCCACCCAGGCCGATCTGGCGGCACCGCGCCACGCCGGCTGTCCGGTCAATGTGTACCCCATCTTCGGCGGCGACCGCCGCGCCGCCACGCACCACAGCCATGCCTGCCCGGCCTACGCCATGGGCATGGGCGTGCTGCTCGGCATGATCAGCGCACTGCTCGAATGCGGGCCGATGCGGCCGACGCCGGCACCGCTGGTCTTGAGCTGGAGCGGCGCGCTGTCGGCGCCGGAGGAAACCCAGCTCAGCTAGACGGAACGCCGCGCTCCAGCCGATCGACCTGCGTGCGGTGCCACGCCATGCCCATCGCATCGAAGGCCGCGCCGGCTTCGTTCAGCAGCGCAGCGGCGGCTGGGCTGTCGCCCGCCGCCAGCGCGATCTCGGCCTGGCGCAGCCGGTTCACCGCCATCTCGTGCGGTGAGCCGCGCGCATGCGCCGCATGCATCGCGAGTTCCATATAACGCATCGGCGACTTGCCGCCCTGCCCGGCCGCCGCGGCACGCGCCAGCGCGCGGTAGGCCATGGCCTCGCCCAGCCGGTCGTCCTTGCGGGTGCGTGCCAGGGCCCGCGCGGCGTACTGGCGCGCTTCGCGGTAGCGGCCGCTGGCGGCCATGCCGTCGGCCAGCCAGCCGTAGTTCAGCGAGATGTACAAGCCCTTGTCGCGCGCTTCGAGCCAGGCCGTGGCGTCGATCACCGTCTGCAGCGCCTCGGGCGCGCGCGTCTTGACCCAGCTCGCATAGCCGGCGATGGCGCGGCTCATCGCAAACACATACAGGCTCTTGACGCGCGACGCCACGCGGTGCGCTTCGAGGGCGGTCTGCTCGGCATCGTCCCAGCGGCCCTGCCACAGCAGCACGGCACCGCGCCAGCACAACAGCGAACCGACGATCTCGTGCTGCGCGCTGTGCAAGGCGTCCAGCGCTTCGTCGAAACACGTGTGCGCCTGCGCAAACAAACCCTGGTCGCCCAGCACCGAGGCCTTGCACACCAGCGAATACGACAAGCCCACCGCCGGCCGGCGGCCCGAGCGGTGACGGCGCTTGATCACGATGGCTTCTTCGAGCAGCTCGAGCGCGCGCCCGTAGTCGCATGCCGCGGCACGCGCCTGTCCGAGCGTGGCCCTGATCTGCACGATCAGCGGGTCGTCGTGCACCAGGCGTGCGGCGATCAGCGCACGCTCGCAGTGGTGGCTGGCGGCGCGCGATTCACCCAGCGCGTAGTTGATGTAGCCGAGCCAGTACTCGCTCGACGCGATCGCGGCCTGGTCGTCTTGCGCGCTGGCCAGCGCGACGGCGCGGTGCAGCACTTCGAGCGGCTCGCGCGACGGGTCGAACACGCAGGCCAGCGCCATGCGCTGGGCAATCGAGATCCAGCGCTGGTAGTGGGCCTGCGAGGGCACCTGCTGGTCGAGCGCCTGCAGCGCAGCGCGGTACTGCGTCTGCGCCCGGTCGAGGGCCGACGCGGCGATCGCCTTGTCACCCGCCAGCTCGGCAAAGCTCGCGGCATCGCCGGTTTGACCGGCAGCGGCGTAGTGATAGGCCAGCGCTTCGCAGGCTTCTTCTTCGGCGCCGTGCGCGCTCTGGCCGCGAATCGCCTGGGCGATGCGCAGGTGCAGCGCCCGGCGCTGATGCAGGCCGACGGCGGCGTAGATCACTTCGCGCGCGATGCCATGCTTGAAGCGCAGCGTGCCGGGCTTGTCGCCGGGAAACACAAAGTCCTGCGCCGCCAGGCCCTGCACCAGCGGATGGTCTTCGGCGCAGCCGGTGACGCTCTCGAGCAGCCACGACGGGATGACGTTGCCGATGACGGCCGCGGCGCGCACCAGCTCGGCCTGCTCGGCGGGCAAGCGCGCGACGCGCGATTCGATCAGCACGTCGAGCCAGGCCGCCGTGCCGAGCACACGCCCCAGCTTGGGCTCGGCGTCTTCGAACGCGGCCGAGTGGCACAGCTCTTCGATGAACAGCGGATTGCCGCCGGCGTAGCCGCGGATCTCCGTCATCACGAAGGGATGGCTGTGCGGCAACAGGCGGCCGATGGTTTCGGCGGCTTCGTCGGCGCTCAACGGGGCCAGCTCGATGATGTGGGCGTCGCTCATGTCGGCGTCGCCCGCGGCAAAGCCGCGCGTCGACGTCAGCACGAAGATGGGCCGCTGCGGCAGCGCGCGGATGGCGGCCAGCACCTGGCGTGTCGCGTCGTCGGCCCACTGCCAGTCGTCGATGAACAGCAGCACGGGTTTGGCCGCCAGCCGGTCGAACAGGTCGCGCAGCGCAGCCACTGCCGCGTCGGATGCCGCGCGGCTTGGCGTCTCGCCCGCATCGTCGGCGCCCGTCAGCGACAGGGCGCGCAGCAAGGCGCCGCGGTGCGCGCCCAGCGCCGGGTCGATGGCGGCCAGCGTGCGGTCCAGCGACTCGACCGCCTCGGCAGGCAACATGCCATGGTCGATGCGGAACAGGGAACGCAGCATCTGCAGGAAAGGCTGCAACGGCTCGGCGCTCAGGTAGCTCTCGCAATAGCCGCGGTGGATCTGACAATCGGCCGCCGCCGCCGTGCGCAAAAACTCGTCCACCAGCCGTGTCTTGCCGAGCCCGGGCGGCGCCGAGATCGTGACGTAGGCGGGTCGTCCCGACAGCACCTCGTGCAGGCTTTGTTCGAGCATGCGCAACTCGGACTGCCGCCCGACAAACGGCGCCAGCCCGCGCTGTGCACGGGCTTCCAGGCGGGTGGCCACGCGGGCGCGCGCATGGATCTGGAACACTGCGATCGGCTCGGTTCGCCCACGCAGCGTCAGCAGCAAGCGCTCGCTGGTATGAAAGAAGTGGCTGGCCGGTCCCAACGTCTCTTCGCTGACCACGATCTGGCCCACTTCGGCGGCGTCGGACAGCCTGGAGGCGATGTTCGGCGCGTCGCCGACCAGCTCGAAGCGGCCCCGTGTCACGTCGCCTTCGTCCAGCAGCACCAGGCCGGCGTGGATGCCGCTGTGCAGGCTGAGCACCGAGCGCAGCGGCGGGTCGGTGCGCAACTCGCGCACGGCGTGATGCAGGTCGAGCGCGGCTTCGGTGGCGCGCCGTCCGTCGTCTTCGCCGGCCTCGGGGTAGCCAAAGATCGCCAGCATGCCGTCGCCCTGGATGCGAGTGATGGTGCCGCCGTGTTTGCCGACCACCTCGTGGTAGAGCGCGCGCAGCCGCGTCAGCAGGTCTGCATAGTGCTCGGCTTCCATGGCCTCGGCCAGCGTGGTGGAGCCGGTCAGGTCTGAAAACAGCAGCGTCAGGTAGCGCCGCCGCGCCGGCCCGAAGGGCGGTGCGCTGTTTGTCGAACGTGGGGCATCACCCATCGCAGCCAGGAGCCTGCTTGCACATCCCTCGGTGGCCACGGAATTCAGCCATACATCGTCTCTTGCATCAAAGGCTTGCCGAGTGCCAGACAGGCGAAAACAGCACATCCTATACGGAGTCGAAATCGGCCTCCCGAAGCCGCCTGTTGCTGAGCGTCGTCGCGCCGCGGCCACACGGCTCCTCAGTGTTGAGGATGTCGGCGCCACAGCCCATCCCTACGATCCGCCAGGAGCGGCCGCAGGCCCATTTCGGCGAAACACATGACGGACACGACTCACTGCTGGCAGGGCGGGCGCAGGATCACCATTCACCAGGACGACTGCGCGATCACGCTGCATACCGCCAGTGAAGCCGACGCACAAAACGCGGCCGCGCGCGCGGGTGTGCATTTGCACGCGCTGCATCAGGCCACACCCAGCCTGATGCGCGCGTCGGTGGTAGGCGACCGCGACGGCGCCATGAACCGGCTGCGCGCGCAAGGCAGGGTGGTTCACCATGTGTACCGGAATGCCCAGCAGGGCGAACTGCTGATCACCGAGAGTTTCTTCATCCAGTTCAAGGCACAGACGCCGGAGCTGCGGATTCGCGAGTTTCTGCGCAGCGAAGGCCTGATCGTCGAGCGCGACTTGGGCGCGCGGGCCTGCCTGGTGCGCGTAACTCACGCCACCGGACGCAACGCAGTGCGCACCGCCAACGAAGCCGCCGAGCGCAGCGACGTGGCGTACGCCGAGCCGAACCTGGTGCGCCCGCTGACGCGCTTTGCCACCATCCCGGCGGACGCTTCGTTTGCCGCTCAATGGCATCTGCATGCGCCGCAACCGGCGCCTGAGCTGGCGGCAGGTGCCGGCATTTTTGCGCCCGAGGCCTGGGACATCACGCGCGGCCGGCGCGACGTGGTGGTGGCGGTGGCCGACGACGGATTCGACCTGACACACCCGGACTTTCAAGGCGAAGGCAAGGTGGCCGGGCAGCTCAACGCCTTGTTGCGCGGCAACGCAAACAACGCTGCCATCGACTGGAACTCGGACACCGCGCCGCGCCCCGGCGACGACCACG
This sequence comes from Rhizobacter sp., assembly GCA_035644375.1. Taxonomy (GTDB): domain Bacteria; phylum Pseudomonadota; class Gammaproteobacteria; order Burkholderiales; family Burkholderiaceae_C; genus Rhizobacter. The sequence goes on along the minus strand of DASQOS010000389.1, from coordinate 4,588 downwards.
GCACGCCGTGCCTGGGGGTCTCGGTGGCCGAGGGCAACGGCAGCGGCGTGGTGGGCGTGGCGCCGGGCTGCGCCTTGCTGGCGGTGCGCTTTCCGCTGCAAGCCATGACCGATGCGCACTTCATCGTGATGTTCGAGAAGATCTCGCCGCTGGCCGACGTCCTGTCCTGCTCGTGGGGTGTGGGCCCGGCCGACGCGCCGCTGAGCACGCCGCTGAAGACCGCCATTTCCGAGCTGGCACGCAGCGGCGGGCGGCGCGGCAAGGGCCTGGTGTTCTGCGTGGCGGCCGGCAACAGCAACTGCCCGGTGCAGGACCTGGACAACCAGCTGCCCTATCCGTTTCGCACCGAGAGCGGCCTGCACAGCCACCAAGGGCCGATCGACCGCTGGATCGCAGCACACCCGGAGGCCATCACGGTCAGCGCCAGCACCTCGCGCAAGACACGCTCGGCCTTCTCGTCGTGGGGCAAGCAGATCAGCGTGTGCGCGCCCTCCGACAACTGGGACGACCTGGGCCGGGCCAAGCCCGGCGGCCTGGATGTCGTGACCACCGACCACGGCGGCATCGGCAGGGACGCTGCCGTCAGATCGCACGACAGCCCCGCCTTCGGCGGCACCTCGAGCGCCACGCCCATCGTGGCCGGCGTGTGCGCATTGGTGCTGTCGGCCAACCCCTCCCTCAGCGCTGCTCAGGTGCGCCAGCTGATCCAGAAAACCGCCGACAAGGATTTGTCCTTGCTCACCGACACCCCCGTCAACGCCACCGGCTCGTTCAACGAGGAAGGCTTCAGCCTGTGGTTCGGCCACGGCAAGGTGAACGCATTCAAGGCCGTGCGCGCGGCGGCCGCGGCCGCACAGGAAGAGCGCTCGCTCGACCTCAGCCAGAACCTCGCGCTGGAGATTCCCGCTCAAGCCGGCGTGCCGGTGTTCGGCCGCATCGACATTCAGCAAGACGGGCACCTGACCGACTTGCGCGTGCAAGTGAACATCACCCACACCTACATCGGCGACCTGCGCATCGACCTGCTGGCGCCCAACGGCACCAGCGTGCCGCTGCACAGCCACACGGGCGGATCGGCCGGCAACCTGAACCGCACCTATTCGCTGCACAACACGCCGGCGCTGCGTTCGCTGCTCGCCCGGCCGGTCCGCGGCACGTGGCAGCTGCGGGTGTCCGACAGCTTCAGGCAGGACGCGGGGCGCATCGATCGCTGGCGCATCGTTGCGCGCTTGACCCATGCGTCGTAGCTGCCGTTTTCTGGCGCCGGCTCACACCCTTTCAGCGCAGGGACGAAGACAGATTCGACGTTCGCTGCCCTGGAAATTCCAGGTGGGCGGGATGCGGGTTCCGCAGGCGTGCAGCGATGTCGTCCGCGCGCCTGCGCTGTGCGACGGCAGAAGAAACAACCGGCGCCGACCCTTGCGCCTCATCCATCGGCGGGACCTTGGGGCTCCATGACATCTCGGACGCGATCTGCGCCCACTCATCTTCGCTCAGCAAGCGCTTGGCCATTTCCTGCAGCGAGCGCTCTTCGGTCTGAATGCGCCTCAGCACGTCGCTGCGGTGCTGACGAAACACCCCGGCAAAGGAGTCCATCAGCACCGCGTTGTCTGCGTCCAGGCGCGGCAACAGTTGCAAGGCTCGCGACAGCATCGCGGTGTCGCGCTCGCCGTCGGCAGCGAGATCGTTCATCAGCCGATCGGCTTCGACCGAACGCCCCTTGAGCGCGACGGCCAGCCTGCGCTCGTTCGGGGTGTGAAAGCTGTCGTCGAACTGCTGCAGAAAACGCATCAGCCCAGCCACGTGCTCGCGTTCGGTACTGGACTGACACCATGCTGCGCCGCGCAACAATTCGTCCAAGGAAGCGATCGTCTGTCGGATCACGGCGTGCTCGGCATTCAAAGTGGCGCAGACGCAGTGTGCTGACAGCATGGGAACTCCTCGATGCAGAGCGCGACAGGAAGCACAGGTTAGTGCGCGCCATGCACGGATTCAAGCGGTAAAAGATGACATGCGGGTTTTCTCTGCGCTGCGAGCTGGACGCCACTTCGGTGCTCAGCGTGCGGCCTTCGCTGACGCGCGTCGCGGTCGTCGAACCCCTCGAAGCCGCTGGAGTTTTTCACAACCACTTCAGCGAAGACTCGCACGTGCTGCTGTCGCCGTCCTCGGTCGGCAGCTGCGAGCTGCCTGACGCCGGCTCGCGGAAAGCCAGCCCGCCCACCCGACCTGCACCCACAAGACCGTGCACACCCTCATCAATAGCAAGTAGCTATCTTCACGCTTCAGTGAATTGATTTTCCTTTGACGTGCGTCGCCGATAAATTGTGCCTACGCTTCGCATCTGCGACCCGCAACCCCTATCCCCAAGGAACCCGCCATGTCCGATCACCCCGCACTCACCACCGCCGCCGGCATCCCCGTGGCCGACAACCAGAACTCCCTCACCGCCGGGCCGCGTGGCCCGGTGCTGTTGCAGGACTTCCACCTGCTCGAAAAACTGCAGCACTTCAACCGCGAACGCGTGCCCGAACGGGTGGTGCACGCCAAGGGCTCCGGGGCCCACGGCACTTTCACGGTGACGCATGACATCACGGCCTACAGCCGCGCCAAGCTGTTCGGCAACATCGGCAAACAAACGCCGGTGTTCCTGCGCTTTTCAACCGTCGGCGGCGAACAGGGTTCGGCCGACACCGAGCGCGATCCGCGCGGCTTCGCGGTCAAGTTCTACACCGAAGAAGGCAACTGGGACCTGGCCGGCAACAACACGCCGGTGTTCTTCATCAAGGACCCGAGCAAGTTCCCCGACTTCATCCACACCCAGAAGCGCGACCCCCAGACGCACCTGAAATCGCCGACGATGATGTGGGACTTCTGGAGCCTGTCGCCCGAAGCGCTGCACCAGGTCACGACGCTGTTCAGCGACCGCGGCACACCCGACGGCTATCGCTTCATGCACGGCTTCGGCAGCCACACCTTCAGCTTCATCAACGCGGCGAACGAACGCTTCTGGGTGAAGTTCCATTTCCGCTCGATGCAAGGCATCAAGAACCTGCGCGTGGCCGACGCCGTGCGCCTGGCCGGCGAAGACCCCGACTACGCGCAACGCGATCTGTTCAACGCCATCGAAAACAAGGATTTCCCCAAGTGGCGCCTGTGCGTGCAGGTGATGCCCGAGGCCGACGCCGAGACCTGGTCGAAGAAGACCGGCTGGAACCCGTTCGACCTGACCAAGGTGTGGCCGTACAAGGACTACCCGCTGATCGAGGTCGGCGTGATGGAGTTGAACCGCAACCCGCAGAACTATTTCGCCGAAGTGGAGCAGGCCGCGTTCTCGCCGGCCAACGTGGTGCCGGGCATCGGCTTTTCGCCGGACAAGATGCTGCAAGGGCGCATCTTCGCGTACCACGATGCGCACCTGTACCGCGTCGGCACCAACTACCAGCACTTGCCGGTGAACCGCCCGCAGTGCCCGTACCACACCTACCAGCGCGATGGCTCGATGCGTTTCGACGGCAACGCCGGCGCGGCACCGAACTACGAACCGAACAGCGTCGCGTCCGCACCCAAGCAGGTGCCGGCCTACAAAGAGCCGCCGCTGGCGATCAGCGGCGATGCCGACCGCTACGACCACAACGTGGATGGCGACCCCTACACGCAGGCCGGCAACCTGTTCCGCGTGCTGAAGACCGACGAGCGCGAGCGCCTGGTGGCCAACATCGCGCGTGCGATGCACAGCGTGCCGTCCGCCATCGTCCAGCGCCAGCTGGCGCATTTCGACCGTGCCGACAGCGCCTATGGCCAGGGCGTGCGCGCCGCGCTCGAACGGCTGGGCGTGGTGGCCGCGTGAGGAGAACACGATGAACGACGACCCGGATCTCTTGGAGGCCACCGCGCGGCTGCGCTTCTGGTTCGGCTGGATGCTGTTTGCCGCCGGCGCGGCGATCGGCGTGGGCGATGTGAGGCCGCGGCGGCTGGCGGGCTGACACGTTCGGGCCGGGTCACTCCGGCTTGCCGACCTTTGTCAGCGCGGCTTGTTCGGTCCGTTGTGCGGCCGCAGCGCGCAGCGCCTTCAGCTTCTCGCGCGGGTCTTCCTTGACCGCGTTCTCGTTCAACTTCATCTCCCCGATGAAGCGGCTCGGAATGCCTTGCACGATCTCGCGGCCGCGCTTGCGGCGCCTGAGCACGTTGACGGCCAGGGTGCTGCGCGCCCGCGTGATGCCGACGTACATCAGCCGGCGTTCTTCTTCCAGCCGCTGTGGCGTCATCGCGTCGTCTTCGCTCTTGAACGGCAGCAGGCCTTCGTTGACACCGGCCAGCATGACGTGCGGCCACTCCAGCCCCTTGGCCGCGTGCAGCGTCGACAGCGTGATCACGTTCTGCTCGTCGCCGCGCTCGGCCAGGCTGATGATCACCGAGATGGTCTGCGCCACGTCGAGCACGCTTTGCTTTTCGGTCTCGAAGGTCATGCCGCCGTCGTTCTCGATCGCCCCGCCGCAACGCTTGGCGATCCAGTCGACGAAGTCCATCACGTTGCTCCAGCGGCTGGCAGCCAGCTTCTCGCTGTCTTCGCCGTCGTAGAGGTGTTTTT
>DASQOS010000388.1:0-2378 GCA_035644375.1 Rhizobacter sp. | reverse complement strand
AGGCGCACGTCCAGGCGCGGATCGTCTTCGAGCACCGTGCCCACGCCCGTCAGCACGGCCCCGGCGCGCTTGCGCCACGCATGGCCGTCGCTGCGCGCCGTCGCGCCCGTGATCCACTGGCTGACGCCGTTGTCCAGAGCGCTGCGGCCATCCAGCGACACGGCGCTCTTCAGCCGCACCCACGGCAGGCCGCGCAGCATGCGCGAGAAAAAGCCGATGTTCAGCTCGCTGGCCGCTTCGGCCAGCAGGCCGACATCGACGCGCACGCCGGCCGCACGCAGGCGTGCGGCGCCCTGGCCGCTGACCAGCGGATTGGGGTCTTGCACGGCTGCGACGACACGCGCCACGCCGGCCGCCAGCAGGGCGTCGCAGCACGGCGGCGTGCGGCCCTGGTGAGAGCAGGGCTCCAGCGTCACGTAGAGCGTGGCGCCGCGCACGTTTTCACCTTGGGCCGCGGCATCGCGCAAAGCCATGACCTCGGCATGCGGCCCCCCCGCCTCCTGGGTGTGGCCCCGGCCGAGCACACGGCCGTCGGCGCCGCAAATGACGCAGCCGACGCGTGGATTGGGTTCGCTCAGGCCGATCGCGTGGGCGGCCAGCGCCAGCGCCTCGCGCATCGCAGCGTCGTCGTCGGCAAAAAACGGGGCAGTGGGGTTCATGGGTGTTCTGGGCTGCCGAAGGGGCGCCGCACGAACGCCATTGTGCGGTGGCGGCGAGGCCCTGGACGGGACGGCAGCGCTTGGCGGCCGCGCGCCCGGTCGGCTCGCGCGTCCTGAGCACGGCGCCGACAAGGGCGTTTCTCCCCGATCTGGCCGCCCGGCATGTCGGCTTCCAACGAGCTCCTGATTGGGGTTTTACATTAATCAATCAACTTGATTTATTAAAGAAACGAGGCACACAATCCGCTCCGTTCCATGCACCGCGAACACCTTTGAGGAGACAGCAATGAACAACGCAATGAAGTCCGCCGCCTTGGCCGCTCTGTTGGCGGTGACCGGTTCCGCTGTGGCGGCCGGCGAGCCCGTGATCGGCCTGATCACCAAGACCGAGACCAACCCCTTCTTCGTGAAGATGAAGGAAGGGGCCACCGAAGCTGCGAAGGCCAAGGGCGCCAAGCTGCTGTCCGGCGCCGGCAAGACCGATGGCGACAACGCCGGGCAGGTGACGGCGATGGAGAACATGATCGCTGCCGGCGCGCAGACGATCCTGATCACGCCGAGCGACAGCAAGGCCATTGTCCCGGCGATCAAGAAGGCGCGCGAGAAGGGGGTGATGGTGATCGCGCTCGACAGCCCGACCGACCCGGTCGACGCGACCGACGCGCTGTTCGCGACCGACAACTACCAGGCCGGCGTGCTGGTCGGCCAATACGCGAAGGCGGCGCTCGGCGGCAAGCCGGCGAAGATCGTCACGCTCGATCTGTTCCCCGGCCACCCGGTCGGTGCCCAAAGGCACAACGGCTTCCTGCAAGGCTTCGGACTGCAGGGATACGACGCGAAGAGTAACGAGCTCGCCAAGTCGGCCGAGCTGGTGTGCATGGCCGACAGCTTCGGCGACCGCGCGAAAGGCCAGACCGCGATGGAGAACTGCCTGCAGAAGGCGCCCGACGTGAACCTGGTCTACACGATCAACGAGCCCGCCGCCGCCGGGGCCCACAACGCGCTGAAGAAGGCCGGCAAGGAGAAGGGCGTTGTCTTGGTCTCGGTCGACGGTGGCTGCGAAGGCGTGAAGAACGTCGGCGCCGGCATCATTGCGGCGACCGCGCAGCAGTACCCGCTGAAAATGGCAGCGATGGGCGTCGACGCCGGCGTCGAGTACGCCAAGAGCGGCAAGAAGGCCAGCGGCTACACCGACACCGGCGTGACCCTGATCGCCGCCAAGCCGCTGGCCGGCGTCGACAGCCGGGATGTCAAGACCGGCACCGACCTGTGCTGGGGCAAGAAGTAACCGCAGCAAGCCGCCGCGCCGGGCATGGACTCGATCAAGGCCAGGCTGCCGCCGATCAGCCAGCTCGGCCCGTTCATTGCGCTGCTGCTCGCGTGCATCTTTTTCGGCGCCAGCACCGAACGCTTCTTCAGCGGCGAGAACTTCTCGCTGATCCTGCAGCAGGTGATGGTCGTCGGCGTGATCGCGATCGGCCAGACGCTCATCATCCTGACTGCCGGCATCGACCTGAGCTGCGGCATGGTGATGGCGCTGGGCAGCATCGTGATGACCAAGTTCGCGGCCGACCTGGGCGTGCCGGCTGCGCTCGCGGTGCTGGCCGGCATCGCCGCGACGGCGGCGTTCGGGCTCGCCAACGGGCTGCTCGTCACACGCATCCGGTTGCCGTCTTTCATCGTCACGCTCGGCACCTTCAACATCGCGTTCGCGATCAC
>DASQOS010000387.1:0-4108 GCA_035644375.1 Rhizobacter sp. | reverse complement strand
TCTTCTTTGGCCATCAGTCGGTTGGCGGCAACGTGATGGCGGGCGTGCAAACCCTGCTTCAGTCCAGCCCCGGCAACACCGTTCGCCTGGTCGAATCGCCGGATGCGGCCAGCTATTCGGCGCCCGTCTTCGGCCATGCGCTGATCGGCGAGAACGAACACCCGATGACGAAGATCGACGGCTTTGCCGACGCGGTGGCGAACCGCTTGAACGGTGCACTGGACATCGCCTTCTTCAAGTTCTGCTACATCGATTTCAAGCCCGACACCGACGTCTCCGCGTTGTTCGTCAACTACGAGGTGTCGCTGGTGCGGCTGCAGCAACGCTTTCCGAAGATCGTCTTCGCGCATGTCACGGTGCCGATCACCACCGCGCCCTCCGAATTCAAGCTCAAGCTGAAAAGCTGGCTCGGCCGCAGCGACATGCGCGCGCAAAGCAACATTCAGCGCGAACGCTTCAACGATCTGCTTCGCAACGGCATCCGCGGGCAGCCCTTGTTTGACCTGGCGCATTGGGAATCGACGTCGGAAGCCGGCGAGCGCCACGGCTTCGAGTCAGGCGGCGGGCGGCACGCGGCGCTGATCGACGGCTATTCGGACGACGGCAATCACCTGAACCCGCGCGGCAGGCGCTGGGTGGCGTCGCAACTGATCGCCTTCCTGGCAGAGTTGCCCGGCCCGGCGGCGGCGTAGCAAGGCCGATTCAGTTCGACGAGCCTTTGATCAGGCGTCCACTGACGGACTGGACGGGCCGCGCGTTCATCGGATACAGCCGCGAGAAGATGCTGATCTGCTCCGGCGATACCGACACCGGGTTCTTCATCACCATCCACAACACGCCTTCGCTGCACGGCGGCGTGGTCAGTGAGCCCATGTAGGTGAAGTAGGCGCGGTCCGAAGGCAACAGCGCATTCAAGTCGAGACTGGATTTGGCGGCCAGCTCTTCGCCTTTTTCGAGCGGCAGGTTGTTCCAGACGGCCTGCACCACAGGCTGCACGCTGCCGCGGTCCAGCAGCACCGCGACCACTGCCAGGCGGCCTTCGAGGTCCTTGTGAACCAGGTGCGCCACCATGTCGAATTGGCGTCCGTTGATGCGTTCTTCGGATGGCCGGTGAAAGTCGAACTGCACCAGCTCGAAGCTGCGCCCCATCACCTCGATGGTGTTGCCCGGCGCCACGTTCACCTGCACGGTATGGCCGTTGTCGATGACGCGGAACGCGCTCGGCTTGTAGTCGAACTGAACCGGGTCCAGCTGCACGGAAATGCCATCGCGGATGTCGATCGGGCTTTGGCGCGTGCCCGAAGAGCACTTGGAAAACTCCGGCTTCAACTGACCCCAATTGTCGGGACCGGCTTCGCCGTTGTAGGCCCAGTGGTCGGGGTTCACGGGCGTCTTCGCTGCGTTCGGTTTGCCCGCAGGACGCTTCTTGGCAAGCACCCGTTCGGCGTGCGCTTCGGCGTCGGCAGACGTCGCTTCCGGCGACACGGCGGCCGCGCGGTTCGTGGTCGTCGGCTGCGAGATCACGCGCACGACGTTCGGGTCGCTGTTGTCGGGCAGCGAGACGGCGCCCAGACGCTCGGCCAGGCGCTGGCGCAGTTTGTCCATCGGGTCTTCGGACGGGCCTTTGGCGGGCGCTTTCTTTGCATTCTTGGCGGGCGACGCTGGCGGCTCTGCTTCAGGCTCCGCCTCGGCCAGGCTGCCCGTGAGCGTGCGGGCCGGCGAGGTTTTGGGCACCGGCGCCAGCTCCGAGGCCTGCAGGTTCGGCAGCGCCGAGCACAGGCCCAGCCCCATCCAGATCGCCAGCCAACGGCAGTTCAGTTTTTGCATGGTCGTTCTCCGCACGCACTGTCCCAAACGAGGCAAGCGCTTGGTACGGATATCGGCTTTTCGGCACCGGGCTTGAGGCCCGCGGGGCGCCCAGCATCCATCCAAAGGAAACGCCGGGCCGTTCCCAAGTTTGCTTTGCTCCCCTCGGGGGGCGGACGCGCGCAGCGCGGCCTTGGGGCCCACATCTGTCCAAAGGAAACGCCGGGCCGTTCCCAAGTTTCCTTGGCTCCCCTCGGGGGGCGGACGCGCGCAGCGCGGCCTTGGGGCCGACACTTAGCTGACGCGCGGCTTGACCCAGATCCACGCGACCAGGCCGACACTCATCATCAGCAGCGACGCGGTGGCCAGTGCGACTGTCGAATGCATCACCAGCGGCGCAATCACCCCGGCCACCAATCCGTTGGCCGCGCTGCCGACAAAGGCCTGCAGTGACGACGCCATGCCGCGCCGTTCGGGCACCAGATCGAGCACCAGCAGGGTCACCACCGGCACCATCAGGGCCCAGCCGAAAGCAAATATGGCGATGGGAAACAGCGCCCAGTAGGCGGTGGGAACGAACAGCAGGTTGAGCCCCAGATTGAGCAGCGACATGCTCAGCATGATGGCGAAACCGTTGCGAATCTGGTGCTTGGGCTTGATGCGCCCGGCCAGACGACCCGACAGCCAGGCGCCGCCCATGATGCCTGAAATGGTCAAGGTGAAAAACCAGAAAAACTGGCCTGGCGACAGCCTCAGGTGGTCGCCCAAAAACACCGGCGCCGACAGCACGTACAAGAACATGCCGTTGAACGGAATGCCGCTGGCCAGCGCGAGCATCAGGAAACGCGGGCTGGCGCCGAGCGCCCAATAGCCGCCCAGCAGGTTGCGCACGCTGAAGACCTGTTTTTGCGTGTGGTGCAGCGTCTCCGGCAGCAGTCTGAAATTGACCAACCACAGCGCCGCACCCACGGCGGTGAGAAACCAGAACACCGCGTGCCAGCTGACGTGCACGAACAGGAAGCCGCCGACCATCGGCGCCACCGCCGGCGCCACGCCAAAGTAGATGGTGACCTGCGACATCACGCGCTGCGCATCGGCCGGCGCAAACATGTCGCGGATCACCGCGCGCGACACCACCACACCGGCACCCGCTGCCAGGCCTTGCACCGCGCGCCAGAACACCAGTGCGCCGATGCTGTCGGCCACCGCGCAGCCGGCCGATGCCAGCGTGAAGACAGCCACGCCCCACAACACCACGGGACGGCGTCCGAAACTGTCGGACAGCGCCCCATGGAACAGGTTCATGACCGCAAAGCCGAACAGGTAGGCCGACAGCGTCTGCTGCATCTGGACCGGCGTGGCGCCGATGGATTGCGCGATGCCCGTGAACGCGGGCAGATAGGTGTCGATGGAGAACGGTCCGAGCATGCCCAGGCACGCCAGCAAAAAGGCCAAGGTCCAGCGCGGCGCGCGCCAAAGGGTTTGTGCATCTGGATTCATCGGGGCAGTCTAGCCAAAGGAAACGCCGGGCCGTTCCCAAGTTTCCTTGGCTCCCCTCGGGGGTCGGAAGCGTGAAGCGCGGCCTGGGGGTCAGCTCTAGCCCGCACTTGCAAGGCCTTGGCCCGGCAGCCCGGATGAAAGTGTGAAGCGAGCCGATAGGCCGGATTCTGTGCGTCCTTGTCTTCCGAAGAAGACCCGAACGTGACCGCCATTCCTCTGGGCCGTGCATCGCTGCACGACTCGGTGCCACCTACCCGCCAGCTCCGCGGAGCCACATCAACGCTGGCCTATTTGGTGTTGCTGCGCGCAGAGATTGCCCGTTTCACCCAGGGTTCGACCGAGGTCAAACCCTGACTCGTCTCTGTTGCTCTGATCCTCACCTCACGGTGGACAGCCGTTAGCTGCTGCGCCGCCCTGTGCAGTCCGGACCTTCCTCCAGTGCCTCCTTTCGGACATCGCACCAGCGGCGGTCTGGCCCGCTTCACCGCGCCATTATCCCCGGCCGGAAACAGGCCGCTGTTCGGCGCTTTGAAAGCTCGGCACACGGGTTCAATCGGAAGGCCATGGATGACCCTTCAGCCCACCCACCCGGTGACGGCCGGCGCGTTGCTGCGTCGGTCGCGCCGCCGCATCGCCGCCAAGCGTGGCCGATGGCGGTCGCGGTGTCGCTGTGCGCGCATGGCCTGGCGCTGGCGGTGTGGTCGGCGGCAGCGTCGGTTGCCGCGGTGCGCCCGCCGCTCGGCCGGCACCGCACGACCGTCGTGACACTGCCCCGCCCGCCCCAGACAGCAACGATCGCGGC
>DASQOS010000386.1:0-7611 GCA_035644375.1 Rhizobacter sp. | reverse complement strand
GGTCGGTGTAAATGCCGTCAAAGTGATAGCTGGCCGCCTGGCCGTCGATCGTCAGGCCGGACATCAGCGCCAGAAAGTTGGCATCGGCCGTCACGTCACCGAAGATGCGGATCGCGTAGCCCAGCGCCACGGCGTAGTCGAACAGGCTGAGCATCTTGCCGCTGGCGACGCTGCCCAGGGCGTTGAAGGTCAGCGCAGAGCCGCCCAGGTCGATCGACGAGTTCGCGGCCAGCACCAGGCCCGAGAAGGTTTGGCCATCGGCCCCGGCTGCATTCGCGATCTTCAATTGGCCGCCGTTCAGCGCCAGCGCGCTGGCCGCAGCAAGGCGGTTGGCTCCGTTGAGCACCAGGGTGCCGCCGCTGAGGAGGGTCGTGCCGGTGTAGTTGCTGACGCCCGACAGCGTCACGGTGCCGCTCTGCACCTCGACGCTGTTGAAGTTCGACAGCGAACCGGCGTAGCTGAAGCCGTTGCCCGCGCCCGGATGGATGATGGCCGCGTTGCTGCCACCGACGCCACCGCTGATGTTGCCCAGAATGGTGGCCTGGCCGCCGAGGATGTTCAGCGTGTTGTTGCCCGCGCCCATGTCGATGGCGCGGCCGCTGCTGGAGCCGTCGATCGTGCCGCGGTTGGTGATGCTGTCGTTGTCGAAGCCTGTGCGGATGGCCGCCGCGGTGGCGCTGCCGCCCTGGATGGTGGCGCCGGCGTTGTTGGTGATGCTGACGGTGAAGCCGCTGGCGGGACCCTCCACCACGATCGCCGAATCGTTCTGGCCGCGAATCAGGCCGCCACTGTTGTTGGTGATGACGGCATTGCCGTAGATCGCTTCGCGCGTGCCCGCGAACGTGCCGCTCGTGATGTCGTTGCCTGCCAGCGTGATGCCGCGGCCCAGCGCGTTCGTGTTGCCGGCGCTCACCAGGCCTTCGATCGTGCCGGAGTTGACGATCGTGCCGCCACCCACGGTGATGCCTTCGCTGAATGCGACGCCGGCGGCCAGGGTGTTGAAGGAATTGAGCGAACGGATGATGCCGCTGTTGGTGAGGTTGACGAGGCCGTCCACGTCGACGCCGTCGCCGTCGCCCGTGACGCCGTTGCCCCTGATCGTGCCGCTGTTGGCAATGGTGACCAGCTGGTTGGCATTGAAGCCATCGAGGTTGATGCCCGAGCCGTTGTTGCCATAGATGCTGCCACCGGCCAGGTTCGTGATGCCTGCAGCAAAACTCGACGCGCTGGTGAGCGCACCGCCGGTGATGCCGTGCCGGCCGCCTTCGATCGTGCCGGTGCCGAAATTGGTGATCTGCGCGCCCGAGTTGGTCTGCAGGTCGACGCCGTCGCTGCTGCTGCCGGTGGTCGTCACCGACAGGATGCTGCCCGAGTTGTTCACGACGCCATTGACGCCGGTGCGCACCGCATCGGCCTCGAAGGCTTTGAGCAAGCCTCCGGCAAAGTTGTTGACGGTGTTCGTGCCGGTCGTGATGGCGTTGAAGTCGACAGCCTGAGCACCCCCGGCCGAGGCATTCACGGACAACATCGTTGCGTAGTTGTTCAGGACGACGCTGCCGCCGCCCACGTTCATCTGGATCACGTCGGCGTCTGCCGCCTGCATCAGCGCACTCGAATTGGTCAGGCTGCCGTTGCTGACGGTCAGGCCCGTCACGCCGGTGTTGTCGCGCACGACGCGGCCGGTGCCGGTCTGCTTGATCGTGCCCAGGTTGGTCAGGGTGGCGCTGTTGCCGCTCACGGTCACCGCATTGCTGCTGCCGCTCACCGTCAAGGTGCCGGTCGCGGTGACGCTGCCGGTCTGGCCGGCGCCGCTGCCCAGCGTCTGCGCCGTCGTCGAGGGGCTGCTGACGGTGAAACTGGCAGCCGACGCGTCGGACAGGGCGAACGAAACAGCCAACGCCGCCAGCACAGGTACCAGCGCGAAGCTTGGAGCAGCCGCGTGCCGACGTGGCACGCCGACCGGAAGCTGGGGTCGGATGAGCGCAACAGGCAGCGCGTTGAACTGGGGGATCGGCATGAGGGGATCCATTTTTTAGCGGGACGATTCGATGGGCTGAAGGGCAAGAGAAGGCCGGGCAGTGAAGCGAGGCACCCCCCCATTCTTCTTGCCGAATTGCAATAACAGGTGCCAATGGGCAGCTGCGAACAACCCCCGATTCAACCTCTCATTACCCGTCTTTTTTGTTACGCAGCAATGACTCCGCGCATAGTCCGTTTGGCGGCGGTCAAGGTCTGCCGCAGGCGTCGGAAGTTCTGCGGCAACGGCTGTCCGCGCAGCATTTGATGGCCGCGGCCATCGCGTCCATTCACCGAACTTGGCCCGGCTCGCTTCTGCTGCTAGTAAGGCGGGGGCTTGCGAGCGCGCTGCTCGCGCCCCGCTTCTGTCCACCACGCCAGGTCATCGGCAAAGCGTGGGAAGGCACGCTGCAGCGATTCGCCGGCGCTGCCGGTCGCTTGGCCCTCGGCATCCAGCGTCTGCGAAATCGGTCCGACGGCCAGCGTGCTGGAGATGACGACCATGCCCATTTCCGACAGGATGCTGTGCCAGATCGAACCCGAGCGCACGCCCGAGAACCGGCCGGCCGAGTAGCTGGCGATCGCGGCCGGCCGCCAGAACCACTCCTCCAGGAAATGATCCGTCAGGTTCTTCAAGCCGGGTTGCGGGCCCCAGTTGTATTCGCCGGTCACGAAGACAAAGGCGTCGGCGCTGCGAATCTTTTGCGCCAGGGCTTCCATGGCGGCGGGCGCCGTGCCCTTCGGGTACTCCTTGTACATGCGGTCGAGCATCGGCAGGCCCACCGCCTGCGCATCCACCAGCTCGGCGTCTGCGCCGCGCGTGCGCAGTCCCTCGATCACATACTTCGCCAGGCGAATGCCCATCCGGTCGGACCGGTAGGAGCCATAGAACACGAGAACCTTGTCGGCCATGGGTCGCTCCTAGAAGCAGATCACCTGCGTGACGACGCGGCGCAGCATCGCGATCAGCGCTTTCTTGTCCAGACCCGGGTTGGCCAACGCGCGCAGGCCCAGGCCATGGAAGATGGCGCTCAGCATCTCGACGCGGGTTGCGATGTCGGCGTCCGAGGCGGCATCCGGCGCGCCGGCCCGTGCCATGCGCAGGATCTCGACCAGGTGCTTGCGCCGCACCTCGTCGGCGCGCTGCACCGCCGCCGCGATTTTCGGGTTGCGCGCCGCCTCGGCAAAGATCTCGACCTTCAACGCCACCGCGCCCGGCTCGGTCAAGACCGACACGCTGCGATCCAGGCCGGCCACGAATGCGGCCAGCACGTCGGGCTCGCTCAGGAAATGATCGAAGCGGATCAGCAGCTCGTCGAGGCCGCGCTGCACGATGGCGTCGATGATCGCTTCCTTGCTGTCGAAATAGTAGATGTGGCCGGCACTCATGCCGGCGGCCTTCGAGATCTCGGCCATGCTGGCGCCGTGGAAGCCGTCGCGGCGAAAGCATTCCTGCGCCGCGTCGAGCACCTGGGTGCAGCGCAGCGTGGCGCGCTGTGTCTCGGGCTTGTCGCCCGTCTCTTTGAGGATCGTCATGCCGTCTCCGTGTGTGGTTGTCATCATCAACTCCAACCGCCGCCCAGCACCTTGTACAGCGTCACCTGGTTGGCAAGCCGCGTCAGCCGCACCGAGATCAGATTCTGTCTTGCGGTGTAGAGGGAACGCTGCGCGTCGAGCACGCTGAGGTAGCTGTCCACGCCGCGCCGGAAGCGTGCCTGCGACAAGTCGTAGGTTTGCGCCGTGGCATCCACCAGCGCCTGCTGCGCGGCCAGTTGCTCGTCGATCGTGCCGCGCTGCGCCAGCGCGTCAGCCACTTCGGCAAACGCACTCTGGATCGCCTTTTCGTACTCGGCCAGCGTGATGTCGCGGTCGATCTCGGCGACCTTCAGGTTGGCACGGTTGCGGCCGGCGTCGAAGATCGGCAGCGTGATCTGCGGTATGAAGCTCCAGGCGCCGCTGCCGCCCTTGAACAAGCCCTCCAGCGCGCTGCTCGCGGTGCCTGCCGAGGCGGTCAGCGAGATGCTCGGGAAGAACGCGGCACGCGCGGCGCCGATGTTGGCGTTGGCTGCGCGCAGCCGGCGCTCGCTCTGCAGCACGTCGGGGCGGCGCTGCAACACCGCGGACGGCACACCCGCCGGCAGCTCGGCGAGCGGCGTCACCGGGTTGTTCACGTCCGTGGGCAGCAGCTCGGCGGGAAGGGTCGTCGCCACCAGCAAGGTCAGCGCGTTGCGGTCGCGCGCCACCTGGGCGCTGAAGCTGGCCACGTCGGCACGCGCCGATTCGACGCTGGTCTGCGCCTGGCGCAGGTCGAGCGCCGACGCGGCGCCGATGTCGTGGCTGCGCCCGGTCAGCGCATACGAGGCTTGCTGGCTCTGCAGCGTGTCTTGCGCCAGGCGCAGCCGCTCGGCATCGGCGCCCAGCGTCAGGTAGGCGTTCGCCACTTCGGCCACCAGGCTGATCTGCGCCGTGCGGCGCGCCTCTTCGCTCGACAAGAACAACTGCAGGGCCTGCTCGTTGCTGCTGCGCACGCGCCCGAACAGGTCGAGCTCGTAGCTGGAAAAGCCGATGTCGGCGCTGTATTGCCGACCGATCCTCGGCTGCCCGGTGGCCGACAGGTCGGCCGGCAGGCGCTGCAGCGCGCTGCCGCCGTTGGCCGCCACGCTGGGCAGCAGGTCGGCGCGCGCCACCCGGTACTGCGCCCGGGCTTTCTCGATGTTGAGCACCGCGACCCGCAGATCGCGGTTGTTGTCCAGCGCCATCGCGACCAGCTGGCTCAGGTGCGGGTCGGCGAAGAAGTCGCGCCACGCGATGTCGGCCACCGCCTTGGTGCCCGGCCCGGCCGCCGGCACCGCCTGGGCCGGCCCGTCGGGCCAGCTAGCTGCCACCGGCAAGGCCGGCCGCTGGTAGTCGGGCGCCAGGCTGGCGCAGGCGCTGAGCACGGCGGCGGACAGCACAGCGCTGCCGATGTGGGTGATGCGGTTCATGGTCAGGCCTCCTTCACGGTCAGGGTGGCGGCGGGCAAGGCCTTGGCTGCGGGTTCGGCGCTGCGCTCGGGGAACCAGCGGCGCACGAACACGAAGAACAGCGGCACGAAAAAGATGCCCAGCACGGTGGCGGCGACCATGCCGCCCAGCACGCTGGTGCCGATGGCGTTCTGGCTGCCCGAGCCTGCGCCCGTGGTCAGCGCCATCGGCAGCACGCCGAAGCCGAACGCCAGCGAGGTCATCAGGATCGGCCGCAGGCGCTGGCGCACCGCCAGCAGCGTGGCGCCGATCAGCTCGTGGCCTTGCTGCATCAGATCGCGTGCGAACTCGACGATCAGGATCGCGTTCTTCGCCGCCAGGCCGATGGTCGTCAGCAGGCCGACCTGGAAGTACACGTCGTTGGCCAGGCCGCGCAGGCTGGCCGCCGCGACGGCGCCGAAGATACCCAGCGGCACCACCAGCATCACCGAGAACGGGATCGACCAGCTCTCGTACAACGCCGCCAGGCACAAGAACACCACCAGCAGCGAGATCGCGTACAGCGCCGGCGCCTGCGAGCCCGACAGGCGCTCCTGGTACGACAGGCCGGTCCATTCGAAACCGATGCCGGGCGGCAGTTGTTTGGCGATGTCTTCGATCGCGGCCATCGCGGTGCCGGTGCTTTGCCCCGGCGCCGGCTGGCCCTGGATCTCGACCGCGGGCACGCCGTTGTAGCGCTCCAGGCGCGGCGAACCGTAGCTCCAGTGCGCGCTGGCGAACGCCGCGAACGGCACCATGTCGCCTGCGGCATTGCGCACGCGCCATTTGTTCAGGTCGTCGGGCAGCATGCGCGACGCGGCATCGGCCTGCACGTAGACCTTCTTGACGCGGCCGCGGTCGATGAAGTCGTTGACGTAGCTGCCGCCCCAGGCCGCCCCCAGGGCCTGGTTGACGTCGGCCACCGACAGGCCGAGCGCACCCGCCTTGGCCTGGTCGATGTCGAGCTGGAACTGCGGCGTGTCGTCCTGCCCGTTGGGGCGCACCGCGACCAGCGCGGGGTTCTTGGCCGCCAAACCCAGCAGCTGGTTGCGCGCCGCCATCAGCGCCTCGTGGCCGAGGCCGGCACGGTCTTGCAGGTACAGATCGAAGCCCGAGGCATTGCCCAGTTCGCGGACCGGCGGCGGTGCAAAGGCGAACACGAAAGCGTCCTTGATCTTGGCGAACGCGCCCATCGCACGCCCGGCGACTGCGCCGACGCGCAGATCGGCGCGCCCGCGTTGGCTCCAGTCCTTCATCGAGATGAAGGCGATGCCCATGTTCTGGCCGTTGCCGGCGAAGCTGAAGCCGGCCACCGTGAACAGCGACGCGACCGCCTCCTTCTCGTCGTTGAGGAAATGCTGCTCGACTTTCTCAAGCACCTTCATCGTGCGCTCCTGCGTGGCGCCGCTGGGCAGCTGCACGATGGAGAACATCGTGCCCTGGTCTTCCTCGGGCAAAAAGGCGGTGGGCAGGCGCATGAACAACAAGCCCATCACGGCGACGATCGCGCCATAGACCAGCAGGTAGCGCAGGCGCTGGCCGAGCATGCGGCCGACCCAGGACTGGTAGCGCTTGCTGCCGCCGTCGAAGCCGCGGTTGAAGGCGCCGAACACGCCGCGCCTGGCGGCGTGGTGCCCTTGCGCGACCGGCTTCAGCAAGGTGGCGCACAAGGCCGGCGTCAGCACCAGGGCGACCACCACCGACAGCAGCATCGCCGAGACGATGGTGATCGAGAACTGGCGGTAGATCACGCCGGTGGAGCCGCCGAGGAAGGCCATCGGCACGAACACCGCCGACAGCACCAGCGCGATGCCCACCAACGCGCCGGTGATCTGGCCCATCGATTTGCGCGTCGCCTGTTTGGGCGACAAACCCTCTTCGCTCATCACGCGCTCGACGTTCTCGACCACCACGATGGCATCGTCGACCAGCAGGCCGATCGCCAGCACCATCGCGAACATCGTCAGCGTGTTGATCGAGAAGCCCGCCGCGGCCAGCACGCCGAAGGTGCCGAGCAGCACCACCGGCACCGCGATAGTCGGGATCAAGGTGGCGCGGAAGTTCTGCAAAAACACATACATCACGACGAACACCAGCGCGATCGCCTCGATCAGCGTCTTGACCACTTCCTCGATCGACACCTTGACGAAGGGGGTGGTGTCGAAGGGCACGACCGCCTTGACGCCGGCGGGCAGGGTGGCGGCCATGTCGTCGAGCTGCTTGCGCACCGCGGCCGCGGTCTTCAGCGCGTTGGCACCGGTGGCCAGCTTGATGCCCAGGCCGGTGGAGGGTTTGCCGTTGAAGCGCGCGGTGACGTTGTAGCTCTCGCTGCCGAGCTCGATGCGCGCGACGTCGCGCAGGCGCACGCTGGCGCCGTCGCTGCTGGTGCGCAGCAGGATCTGGCCGAACTGCTCGGGGTTGCTGAGCCGGCTTTGCGCCGACACCGTGGCGTTGAGCTGCTGGCCGGGAACGGACGGCGTGGCACCGAGCTGGCCGACCGCGATCTGCGCGTTCTGCGCCTGGATCGCCGCGATCACGTCGTTGGGGGTGAGCTTGTAGTTGTTGAGCTTGTCCGGGTCGATCCAGATGCGCA
>DASQOS010000385.1:0-9184 GCA_035644375.1 Rhizobacter sp. | reverse complement strand
CAAACGCTACGCCGACGGCGGCAAGCTGGCCAGCTATTTGCATGGCACGCGCATTGGCGTGATCGTGGAGTTCGAGGGTGACGAGGTGGCCGCCAAGGACGTTGCCATGCACGTTGCGGCCATGAAGCCCGTCGCACTGGCGTCGTCAGAGGTTCCCGCGTCGTTGATCGAAAAAGAACGGTCTGTGGCGGCGTTGAAGGCGGCCGAAGACGCCGAGAAAGCCAAGGCCGAAGGCAAGACACCGCAGTCGGCTGAAATCGTCACCAAGCGGGTCGAAGGTTCGGTCCAGAAGTACTTGAAGGAGGTCAGCCTGTTCAACCAGGCCTTCGTCAAGAACGACAAGCAGACGGTGGAGCAGATGCTCAAGTCGCTGAACACCACGGTCAAGGGCTTCACCTTGTACGTGGTGGGCGAAGGCATCGACAAGAAGGTCGACGACTTTGCTGCCGAAGTGGCGGCCCAGGTGGCGGCTGCCAAAGGCTGATCGAGTAAAGGCGGGGCTTAGGCCCCGTTGTCACGGATAGACTTCCCAACTCACCTCTGGTCGGTCCTGACAGAATCTCACCGAGGAAAATTGGCATGGCGGCGTACAAGAGAATCTTGCTCAAGCTCTCCGGCGAGGCCCTGATGGGTGACGACGCCTACGGCATCAATCGAGCCACCATCGTGCGCATGGTGCAGGAGATTCAAGAGGTCACACGGCTGGGTTGCGAGATTGCCGTTGTGATCGGCGGCGGAAACATCTTTCGCGGCGTGGCCGGTGGTGCGGTCGGCATGGACCGCGCGACCGCCGACTACATGGGCATGTTGGCCACGGTGATGAATTCGCTGGCCCTGGCCGATACCATGCGACAGGAAGGCATGACCGCTCGCGTGATGTCGGCCATCAGCATCGAACAAGTGGTGGAACCTTACGTGCGGCCCAAGGCGCTTCAGTATCTGGAAGAAGGCAAGGTGGTTATTTTTGCGGCAGGTACGGGCAACCCGTTCTTCACGACCGATACCGCAGCCGCCTTGCGCGGCGCTGAAATCGGTGCAGAAGTGGTGTTGAAGGCCACCAAGGTAGACGGCGTCTACAGTGCGGATCCGAACAAAGACCCCCACGCCACGCGCTACGGCGAAATCAGTTTTGACGAAGCCATCAGCCGCAATCTGCAGGTGTTGGATGCCACCGCCTTTGCGCTGTGCCGCGACCAGAAATTACCCATTCGGGTGTTCAGCATCTTCAAAGCTGGCGCCCTGAAGCGTGTGGTGATGGGTGAGGACGAAGGCACGCTCGTCCACGTGTGAGGAGACAGACATGAGCACCGCTGACATTCGCAAGACGGCCGAACAGAAGATGGCCAAGTCGATCGAGGCCTTCAAGGGCGAGCTGCAAAAAATCCGTACCGGACGGGCACACCCCGGCATCCTGGACCAAGTGCACGTCGACTATTACGGCTCGCCGGTTCCCATCAGCCAAGTGGCCAATGTGACGCTGCTCGATGCCCGAACCATCAGCGTGCAGCCATGGGAAAAAGGCATGGGTGCGAAGATCGAAAAAGCCATCCGCGAATCGGATCTGGGCCTGAATCCCTCCATGCAAGGCGATCTGTTGCGCGTGCCGATGCCGGCACTGACCGAAGAGCGCAGGCGTGATCTGACCAAGGTGGTTCGCAATGCCGGTGAGGACGCCAAGATTGCCGTGCGCAATCAGCGGCGCGAAGCCAACGACCAGGCCAAGAAATTGTTCAAGGACAAGGCCATCACCGAAGACGATGAACGCCGTTCGGGCGAAGAGATTCAAAAACTCACCGACAGGGTGATTGCCGAGATCGACAAACTGATCTCCGGCAAAGAGACAGAGATCATGGCCGTCTGAGATGGTCGCGATGACATGGCCATCGCGGCCGGCTCGCTGAACCGACGCCGTGGATTCACCTTCCCGCATTCCCAGGCATGTGGCCATCGTGATGGATGGCAACGGCCGATGGGCCAAGAAGCGCTTCATGCCGCGCTTCTTCGGCCACAAACAGGGTGTCGACGCGCTGGTGCGCACGGTTCAGGCTTGCGCCGACCGCGGCATCGAATACCTCACGGTGTTCGCCTTCTCGTCGGAAAACTGGAAAAGACCGACCGAAGAGGTTTCCGGGCTGATGAGCCTGGTGCTCGTGGCCGTGTCCAAATACCTCACCAAGCTGGCTGGCGAGGGCGTTCGCATTCACATCGTCGGTGATCGCTCCCAAGTACCAGAAAAGGTGCGACGGGCATGGGATGAGGCCGAGCGGGCCACCGCGCACAATCGCCGCATCACGCTGTCGGTCGCTTTCAACTACGGTGGCCGCTGGGATGTGGTGCAGGCTTGCCGCAAGGCGATCGAGGCCGGCGTCACCGGCGAGTTGCTGGACGAGGCTTCGCTGGCGAAATTCATGGCCATGAGTTTTGCGCCGGACCCGGACCTGTTCATTCGCACGGGCGGCGAGGTTCGCATCAGCAACTTCCTGCTTTGGCAGGTGGCGTACTCCGAACTTTTCTTCAGCGACTGTCTGTGGCCTGATTTCGGAGAAGCCGAATTGGAATTGGCGCTGGCCGATTACACCCGGCGCGATCGGCGGTTCGGAGCCGTGAAGTCTGTCGATGAAAAGCGCCTGACCGAAGTCTGACCATGCTCAAACAGCGTGTCATCACCGCCGCGGTACTGCTGGCCTTGCTGCTACCCGCACTCTTTGCCGCGTCGCCGTGGCCCTTTGCCGTGCTGACCTTGCTGATGGTCGGCGCTGCGGGATGGGAATGGGGGCGACTGAACTCGGCGTCGCCGGCTCTGTCCATCGTGATGGGCGTCGTGCTGGCAGCGGCTTGTGTCCTCGCGCTGGCTGGCGGCTGGATCAGACCCGGCCCCAGCCCCGCCTGGTGGCTGGCCTGCGGCGTGTGGGTGCTGGGCGGTGGCGTTGCCCTGCGGGTCGGGCCGCTGGCCTGGCCCGGCCTGCCGCGTGCCGCACGGTGGTTGCTCGGTCTGGTCCTGTTGTGGACGGCGTGGTTGGCTTTGGCCAGTGCCAAAGTCGTTGGCACCCCGTTTCTTCTGTCTCTTTTTGCATTGGTGTGGGTGGCAGA
This sequence comes from Rhizobacter sp., assembly GCA_035644375.1. GTDB lineage: Bacteria > Pseudomonadota > Gammaproteobacteria > Burkholderiales > Burkholderiaceae_C > Rhizobacter. Next base: position 6,094 of record DASQOS010000385.1, on the reverse strand, counting down.
CATCTCGGCTTATTTCGGCGGCAGAGCCTTTGGCCGGCGCAAACTCGCACTGGCCATCAGCCCGGGCAAAAGCTGGGAAGGCGTCTGGAGCGGAATGGTCGGTGTGCTAGTGCTGGCGGGCGTTTGGATTTACGTCGATCGCGCCACGCAGACGACTTCACCCAGCGTGTTCACGTTGTTGCTCAACCGCCTCGATGTCGGGGGCCTGGCACTTGCCTTGGTGTTCCTCAGCGCGATGAGCGTGGTGGGCGATCTGATCGAATCGCTGGTCAAACGTGCGGCCGGCGCCAAAGACAGCAGCGGTTTGCTGCCCGGCCATGGCGGTGTGCTGGACCGCATCGATGCGCTGCTGCCCGTGCTGCCCATCGCCATGGCGCTGAGCTTCGTCTGATGAGCGACATGGCTGTTACGTCCTTGAAGCAGGTATGCATCCTTGGGTCGACGGGCAGCGTGGGCACCAGCACGCTCGACGTGCTGTCACGCCATCGTGATCGCTTCGAGGTGCTTGCGCTGACGGCCCACAGCAAGATGAACGAGCTCCTCAAGCAGTGCGTGCAGTGGCGTCCCCGTTTCGCTGTCGTGCCGCTGGCTGACCAGGCCGCGGCGCTGCGTACCGGATTGCATGCAGCAGGGCTGAGGACCGAGGTGCTGGAAGGCGCGGCCTCGCTGTCGATGATCGCTTGTCATCCCGATGCCGACATCGTGATGGCCGCCATCGTGGGTGCGGCCGGGCTCGAGCCGTGCCTCGCTGCCGCGCGCGCGGGCAAGCGCCTGCTGCTCGCCAACAAGGAGGCCCTGGTGGTCGGCGGCGAGCTTTTCATGCGGACCGTGCGCGAAGGGGGTGCCACGCTGCTGCCGATCGACAGCGAACACTCCGCCATTTTTCAATGTCTGCCGGAAGACCCGAACACCTGGCGGCAACGCATCGACCACATCGTTCTCACGGCGTCCGGCGGACCTTTCCGACAGCACGATCCGAAGAGCCTGGCCGGCGTGACACCCGATGAGGCCTGTGCCCACCCCAACTGGGTGATGGGGCGAAAAATATCGGTGGATTCGGCCACGATGATGAACAAGGCACTGGAAGTGATCGAGGCGCGCTGGCTCTTCGATTTGGCACCGGAGCAGATTCGTGTCGTCATTCACCCGCAAAGCATCGTCCATTCGATGGTGGTGTGCCGAGACAACTCGGTGTTGGCCCAGCTGGGAACGCCGGACATGCGGGTGCCCATCGCCTACGGGTTGTCGTTTCCGCAGCGCATCGAGTCAGGCGCGGCACAGCTCGATTTCGATCGATTGACCGCGCTCAGCTTCGAGCCCGTGGACGGTCTGCGCTACCCGGGACTTCGGCTTGCTTGGGACACCCTGCGCGGCCCGCCCGGCAGCACGGCGATTCTGAATGCGGCCAACGAAGTGGCCGTAGCCGGGTTTCTGGCGGGAACCATCCGCTTCGATCAGATTCACAGCGTGAACGCCCGCACCCTGGACGACGTTGTTCCCTCACCCGAGTCCTGCGCCACCGTGGAAAGCCTGCTCGCGCTGGATGCCCGGGCCCGACTCGCTGCCCATGGAATTGTGAAAAGGTTGATTGCATGATCGTCACGGTGCTGGCCTTCATCGCCACCCTCGGGGTGCTGATCGTCATCCACGAATACGGCCACTACCGTGTGGCGGTGGCTTGCGGCGTCAAGGTGCTGCGGTTTTCCGTGGGCTTTGGCCGTGTGATTTGGCGTCACCAGCGCAGTCCCGATAGCACCGAGTTCGTGATCTCGGCGCTCCCGCTGGGAGGCTACGTCCGCATGCTGGACGAACGCGAAGGGCCGGTTGCGCCGAGTGAGCGGCACCGCGCATTCAATGCCAAGCCCTTGTGGCAGCGGGCAGCCGTGGTGGTGGCTGGGCCTGCAGCCAATCTTGTCTTGGCGATCTTGTTGTATGCAGCGGCGAACTGGATCGGCGTCGAAGAGCCTCAGGCCAAGCTGGGTACGCCGGTGGCCCACAGCGTGGCCGAGCAGGCCGGCATGCATTCAGGAGACTGGGTCAAGGCGTTTTCAGCCGACGGCACCCAGTGGGAGGACGTGCGCTCGATCACCGATTTGCGCTGGGCCGTGACTCAGGCTGTTTTACGCGCTGAACCCCTGCACCTGATGCTGACGGACCTTCAGGGTCAGCGCGAGCGCGAGGTGGTATTGAACCTCGACAAACTGGACTCCAAGGACATCGATGCGCAGGTGATGCGCAGCATCGGCTTGGGCGCACCGTACAGTGAGCCCGTGCTGGGCGAAGTGAAGCCTGGCGGTGCCGCGGCGAAAGCTCAGCTGCGCGCGGGCGATCGGGTGTTGAGTGTCGATGGCCGGCCGATCGCTGACAGCACCCAGTTGCGTGAAATGATTCGGGCGGGTTCTCCCGGCACCGCGCCCGGCGGGCCGATGTTGTGGCGCGTGCAACGGGCTGGTCAGACCATCGAGCAAACGCTGCAACCCGCGATCGTGAAAGACGGCGAGCAGCAGGTCGGCCGAATCGAAGCCGTTGTCGGCCAGGCGCCCGAAATGGTCACCGTGCACTACGGTGCCTGGGAGGGCTTGTCCCAAGCTGCCGTGCAAACCTGGACGGTGTCGACCCTGTCCTTGAGAATGCTCGGCCGCATGCTGATCGGCGAAGCGTCGCTGAAGAACCTGAGCGGACCACTGACCATTGCCGACTACGCCGGTCAGTCCGTCCGGCTCGGGCTCGCGTACTACCTGGGCTTCCTCGCCGTCGTCAGCGTGAGTCTCGGGGTATTGAATCTGCTGCCTTTGCCAATGCTCGACGGGGGACACCTGATGTATTATCTTTTTGAAGCGATGACGGGACGACCTGTCTCGGACGTGTGGCTCGAGCGGCTGCAGCGCGGCGGAGTGGCGATCATGCTGATGATGACCTCACTCGCTCTCTACAACGATGTGGCCCGCCTCCTGGGCCTGCACTGAACACTGCATGCGCACTCCCCCGGTTTCTTCCCTTCCTCGGTTTTCCTTTCTGCGTCCCACGGTTCTGTCGATCGCGTTGGCCGCTGCCCTGCAGGCGGGTTCTGCGTGGGCCGTCGATCCGTTCGTCTTGAAAGACATTCGGGTCGAAGGTTTGCAGCGTTCCGATGCCGGCTCGGTGTTCGCATCGCTGCCATTTCGCATTGGCGACACCTACAACGACGAAAAGGGTGCTGCGGCACTGCGCGCCTTGTTTGCCACCGGCCTGTTCAAGGACGTTCGCATCGAGGTCGACGGCGATGTGGTGGTCGTGATTGTCGACGAGCGATCGGTCATCGCCAACATCGATTTCGTCGGGTTGAAGGAGTTCGACAAGGACGCGATGATCAAGTCGCTGAAGGACTTCGGCATCGGCGAAGGGCTGCCATTCGACAAGGCGCTCGCCGACCGTGCCGAGCAAGAGCTCAAGCGCCAGTACCTCACGCGCAGCTTGTATGGCGCTGAAGTCGTCACGACCGTCACGCCGCAGGAGCGAAACCGCGTCAATGTCACTTTCACCATCACCGAAGGCGCGGCTGCCAAGATCAGAGAGATCCGGATCGTCGGCAACAAGGTGTTCTCCGAAAGCACCCTCAAGGGCTTGTTCGATCTGAACGATGGCGGGTGGCTGAACTGGTACACCAAGGCGGACCGCTATTCGCGTTCCAAGCTGACGGCCGACCTGGAGACGTTGCGCGCGTACTACCTCAACCGCGGCTACCTCGAATTCGCGATCGAATCGACGCAGGTCGCGATCTCGGGCGACAAGCAGGACATCACCGTCACGATCAACATCAAGGAAGGCCAGCGCTACACCGTCACCGCCGTGAAACTGGAGGGCGAATACCTGGGCAAGGAAGAAGAGTTCAAGTCGCTGATCACCATCGAGCCTGGCGAGCCTTATCGGGCGGAGGCGGTCAACGAAACGACCAAGGCGTTCGCCGACCGTTTCGGCAGTTTCGGTTATGCCTTCGCACGTGTCGAGTCGCGTCCCGAGATCGACCGGGCCAAGGGCCAGGTCGTGGTGAACCTGACGTCCGATCCGCAGCGCCGCGTCTACGTGCGGCAGATCAACATTGCCGGAAACACCCGCACCCGCGACGAAGTCATCCGCAGAGAGATGCGGCAATTCGAATCGTCTTGGTATGACGGCCGCCGCATCAAGCTGTCCCGCGACCGTGTCGATCGTCTGGGCTACTTCAAAGATGTCGGCATCGAAACCGCGGAGGTGCCAGGGTCGCAGGACCAGGTGGACCTCACCATGAACGTGACGGAGAAGCCGACGGGCAACCTGATGCTGGGGGCCGGTTTTTCCAGCGCCGACAAGCTGTCGCTCTCGGGCTCGGTCAAGCAGGACAACATCTTCGGGTCAGGCAACTATCTGGGGGTCGAGGTCAACACCAGCAAGTTTTCGCGCACCCTGGTCGTCAGTGCGGTCGACCCCTACTTCACCATCGACGGCATTTCGCGCGCCATCGACGTCTACTACCGCACCAACCGGCCGCTGAACAGTCAGGGTGAGAACTACCAGTTGGTCACGCCCGGCGCATCGATCCGGTTCGGTGTTCCGTTCAGCGAGTTCGACACGGTGTTCTTCGGCATCGGCGTCGAGCAAACGGAGATCCGCGGTGACACGGGCCTGCCGAACACGTATCTGGTCTATCGCGAGAGATTTGGCAAGACCACCCGCACGCTGCCGCTGACGGTCGGATGGACACGCGATGGCCGGGACAGCGCGCTGGTCCCCAATGAGGGGCGCTACCAGCGCGTGAACATCGACTGGGGTGCGGCCGGCGACACGCGTTATGTCCGCAGCAACTTTCAGTTCCAGCAGTACGTGCCGCTGACCAAGAAATACACGTTTGCCTTCAACGCCGAACTGGGGTGGGGCACGGGACTGGGCGGGCGCGATTATCCGATTTTCAAGAACTTCTACGGCGGCGGACTGGGCACGGTTCGGGCCTTCGACCAGGGGTCTCTCGGCCCGATCGACCTCACCGGCGCTTACATTGGCGGAAACCGACGCCTCAACCTCAACAGCGAACTCTATTTGCCCGTCCCCGGCGCCGGCAATGACCGCACACTGCGCTTTTTTGCTTATTTCGATGCTGGCAATGTGTGGGGACAAAACGAGTCCCTGACGGTGGACAGCCTGCGCGCCTCCGCCGGCTTGGGGCTGAGCTGGGTGTCTCCGGTAGGCCCCCTGAAGATCAGCTACGGGCGCCCGGTTCGCTACGAACGAACAGATAGAATCCAGCCCTTGCAATTCCAGATCGGGACAGCGTTCTAATGAAAAGCTCTCTATTCAAGGCGGCGTTGTCCGCCGCGTGCCTGACGCTCGCGGCCTGGGGTGCACAGGGCCAGGAGTTGAAGATCGGTTACGTCAACAGCGATCGTGTGCTGCGCGACGCCCTTCCGGCCAAGGCCGCCCAGACCAAGATCGAAGCCGAATTCAGCAAGCGCGACAAGGATTTGACCGAGCTCTCCAGCAAGCTCAAAGCGGCCGCGGACAAGCTCGAAAAAGACGCCCCCACCTTGGCGGAATCCGACCGCGTACGCCGGCAGCGCGAGCTGCTGGACCAGGACCGTGAGATTCAACGCAAGCGCCGCGAGTTTCAGGAAGACCTGAACCAGCGAAAGAACGAAGAGCTGGCCTCGGTGGTCGAACGCGCCAATCGGGTCATCAAGCAGATCTTCGACCAAGAGAAATACGACCTGATCGTTCAAGAGGTCATCTTCGCCAGTCCGCGCATCGACATCACCGACAAGGTGATCAAGGCGCTCAACGCCCCGGGCGGCAAGTGATTGGTGGCTGATGCCACGCTGCGAGAAATTGCCGCGCAGCTCGGCGGCGAATTGATCGGCGATCCCGAACTGCGCATCGACCGCGTCGGACCCTTGGAGGGCGCAACGCCCTCCACCATCTCGTTTCTTTCAAATCCACGCTATCAGTCTCAACTGACCGCTTCGCAGGCTGGATGCGTGATCGTTGGCCCGGCGATGCGCGACGCGGCCGTGGCGCGCGGTGCCGCGTTGGTGGCGGCGGATCCCTACCTGTGTTTCGCGAAGCTGACTCAATGGTGGGCGATGCG
>DASQOS010000384.1:0-7184 GCA_035644375.1 Rhizobacter sp. | reverse complement strand
CAGGCGGATGTTCTGAAACGTGCGTGCGATGCCCGCTTTGGCGACTTCATGCACCGCCGTGGGCTGATAGGGCTGACCGCCGAGCTCGAAGCTGCCGCTGTCGGGTGTGTACAGCCCGGTCAGCACGTTGAAGAAAGTTGTTTTGCCGGCGCCGTTGGGGCCGATCAGCCCATAGATCTGGCCGGCTTCGATGGTGATGCCGACATCGGCCAAGGCCTGCAATCCACCGAAGCGCTTCGAGACGCCCGTCACCTTGAGTACTGTGTTGCTCATGGTTGGATCCTCAAACCCGGTCGGTGGGAACGATGTGCGAAACCGCCGGCGGGATCTCCTCGCTCGGTTTCAGGTGCACATGCGGCCGCTCGTCCGGGACCACCGCGGCGCGTCCGTGCTCCGGCGATGGCCACAGCCCGCGTGGCCGCGACAGCATGATGCCGATCATCGCCAGCGCGATCAGCAGTTGGCGCAGGATCGAGGCGTCGAGCCGGCCGTCGGTCATGCCTTGCAGCGGGCCGGCCACGTAGCGCAGCACCTCGGGCAGGGCCGCCAGCAGCAGTGCACCCAGCACCACACCAGGGATGTGGCCGATGCCGCCGAGCACCACCATCGCAACGATCATCACCGACTCGTTCAGGCTGAACGACTCGGGCGACACGAAGCCCTGGAAGGTGGCGAACAGCACACCCGACATGCCGCCGAAGGTGGCGCCCATGCCGAAGGCCAGCAGCTTCAGGTTGCGCGTGTTGATGCCCATGGCCTTGGCGGCGATCTCGTCTTCGCGGATCGCCATCCAGGCGCGGCCGATGCGCGAACGCTCGAGCCGATAGCAGATCAGCACGCTGCAGATCACCAGCGCCAGGAACAGGTAGTAGTAGTTGGTGACCGATGGCATCTCCATGCCGAACAGCTCGTGCTTCTTGCCGAGGTCGAAGCCGAACATCTTCAGCGAGTCGATCTGCGACAAGCCCTTGGGGCCGTTGGTGATGTTGTACGGCGCGTCCAGGTTGCTGAGGAACACGCGGATGATTTCGCCGAAGCCCAGGGTCACGATGGCCAGGTAGTCGCCGCGCAGTTTCAAGGTCGGCGCGCCCAGCAGGATGCCGAAGGCGCCCGCCAATGCGGCCCCCAGCGGCAGGACCACCCACCACGGCGTGTGCATGCCGTTGGGCAAGGCCGCTGCGATGTTGGAGAAGGTCTCGGGCAGGTGCGACGACGCGAGCAGGCCGAACATGTAGGCGCCGACGGCGTAGAACGCCACATAGCCGAGGTCGAGCAGACCGGCGTAGCCGACCACGATGTTCAGGCCCAGCGCGAGCAGCACGTACAGCAGCGCAATGTCGACGATGCGCACCCAGGCGTTGCCGAACTGCTGCGCGATCAGCGGCACGATCAGCAGCGCCAGGCCGGCAACGACGAAGGTGATCAGCTTGTTGTCTTTGAATTGCATGGTGTGTGTGTCCTGCTCAGGCGCGGTCGGCCACGCGTTCACCCATCAGCCCTTGTGGCCGCAGCGTGAGCACCAGAATGAGCACGATGAAGGCAAAGATGTCCTGGTAGTTGCTGCCCAAGACGCCGCCCGTCAACACGCCGATGTAGCCGGCGCCCAGCGCTTCGATCAGGCCCAGCATCACCCCGCCCACCATCGCGCCGGCCAGGTTGCCGATGCCGCCGAACACCGCGGCGGTGAAGGCCTTCAGGCCCGGCAGGAAGCCCATCGAGTGCTGCACCGATCCGTAGTTGGCGGCGTACATCACACCGGCCAACGCGGCCAGCGCAGCGCCGATGATGAAGGTGGCCGAGATCACCATGTCGGGGCGCACGCCCATCAGGCCGGCCACGCGCGGGTTCTCGGCTGTGGCGCGCATGGCCCGGCCGAGCTTGGTCTTGTTGACCAGGTACATCAGCCCGGCCAGCGTGACCGCGGTGACGACGAGGATCAGGATCTGCACCGTGTTGATCACCGCGCCGCCGATGAAGAACGGCTCGGAAGGCAGCAGGATCGGGTACGGCTTGGGGTTGGGCTTCCAGAGGATCATCGCCAGCGTCTGCAACAGCAGCGACATGCCCATCGCGGTGATCAGCGGCGCCAGCCGCGGCGCGTTGCGCAAGGGGCGGTAGGCGATTTTTTCGATCGTGAAGTTGAGCGCGGCGCACACGATGATGGCGGCGATCAGCGAGATCAGCATCAGCAGCCAGCCCGGCAGGCCGCTGCCTGCCAACGCGCTGACCACGGTCCAACTGGTCAGTGCGCCCACCATCAGCACCTCGCCATGGGCGAAGTTGATCAGGTTGATGATCCCGTACACCATCGTGTAGCCCAGTGCCACCAGCGCATAGACGCTGCCGAGCACCAGACCATTGATGATCTGCTGGATGAAGGTATCCATTCGGTTGAGTCTCCTGCGAAATCACAAACGGCTGCTTCGCCAAGCCAGCTCAACTCTCTGTAGCAAAAAGCCCGCCGTGCCTGAAAACACGGGCGTTTTCGGTCGGGGTGGCGGGATTCTAGGGGCCGGTCCTCGGCCGCAAGAGCCTGAGTTTCCCTGTACGGACAGCCACCCGAACAGGGCCAGAATCTGGCCTTTCAGCCCTTTTTGCGCGCAGCCTCGTTCAGGCGTCGCAGCTCTTGCAGCCGCTCGCCGATGCGCAGCTCCAGGCCACGCGGCACGGGCTCGTAAAAGCGTGGCGGGTCCAGATCGTCGGGCCAGTAGCGCTCACCCGCCGCAAAGCCGCCTTCTTCGTTGTGCGCATAGCGGTAGTCGCGGCCGTAGGCCAGGTCTTTCATCAGCTGGGTCGGCGCATTGCGCAGGTGCAGCGGCACGGCGCGCGTGCCGTCCTGCTTGATGAAGCTGCGCACCGCGTTGTAGGCCGCGTAAACCGCGTTCGACTTCGGCGCCATCGCCAGGTACACGACCGCTTGGGCCAGCGCCAGCTCGCCTTCGGGCGAACCCAAACGTTCATACACCTCGGCGGCATCGAGCGCCATGCGCAGCGCGCGCGGGTCGGCCAGGCCGATGTCTTCGCTGGCCATGCGGACGATGCGACGGGCAGCATAACGCGGGTCGACGCCACCGTCGAGCATGCGCACGAACCAATACAGCGACGCATCCGGATCGCTGCCGCGCACCGCCTTGTGCAAGGCCGAGATCGTGTCGTAGAACTGCTCGCCGCCCTTGTCGTAGCGGCGCAGTTGCTCACCCAGCGAACGCTCGAGCAAGGGCTCGTCGATCTGCGTCACCTCGCCGGCCATGCGAACCAGGTTTTCATAGGCGTTGAGCAAACGGCGCGCGTCGCCATCGGCATAAGCCACGAGCCGATCGCGTGCAGGCTCGCTGAGTGCAGGCGCGTCCAGCAAGGCCTGCGCGCGTTGCAACAGTTCCGCCAGGTCGGCTTCGGTCAACGACTTGAGCACGTGTACCGTGGCGCGCGACAACAACGCAGAGTTGACTTCGAAGGACGGGTTCTCGGTGGTGGCGCCGATGAAAGTGAACAGGCCCGATTCGACGTGCGGCAAGAAGGCATCCTGCTGCGCCTTGTTGAAGCGATGCACTTCGTCGACGAACACCACCGTGCGCCGGCCGGTGGCCTGAACCACCTGCGCGCGTTCCACGGCTTCGCGGATGTCCTTCACGCCGCCGAGCACGGCCGAGATCTGTATGAACTGCGCGTCGAAGCCGTCCGCCATCAGGCGGGCCAGCGTGGTCTTGCCGACCCCGGGAGGGCCCCACAGGATCATCGAATGCAGGCGACGCGAATCGAAAGCCGCACGCAAGGGCTTGCCCGGGCCGAGCAGGTGCTGCTGGCCGATCACTTCATCGATGCTGCGTGGGCGCAGGCGCTCGGCAAGCGGCGCGCTGTCGGAAGGAAAGTCGAGTGGCAGCGGCAATGAACTCATACCCGCGCTCCGGCGGGCCGAGCGCCGGGCCGCTCCCAAGCCGGCCCGCGTCCCCTCGGGGGACCGATCGACGTAGTCGTCGGGCGAGGGGTTGTCGTCATCACTGTTCGATCAGGTCGGCACCGGTGGGGAGCTTGAACTGAAAGCGCGCAGCATCCACTGGCGCGTTGGTCACCATCTGGTTGAATTGCAGCAGCGAGCGCTGGCCAAAGCTGTCGACGATCTCGACGGCCGTCAACGTCTTGCCACGAAAGCCGACTTGCAGCGACTGAAACGCGCCGTCCTTCGCCTTCGGCAATGCGGTGACCCAGCTCAAGCCGTCGCGATCGGGTTGAGACTTCAGATCGAAGTCGCGCTCCAGCGAACCGCCGGCCAGCAAGGCGGCCGGTGTTGCGCCGAGCGCCTGGGTCATCTTGCGCGAGCTGGCCTGGTTCAGGTCGGCGTCGTAGATCCAGACCTTCTGGCCATCGGCGACGATGTCTTGCGCAAACGGCTTCAGGTAGCTGAAGCGAAACCGGTTCGGCCGCGAGAACTCGAAAGTGCCGCTGGAGATTTTTTTCTTGGCACCGTCGGGCGAGGTGACGGTCTGCGTGAAATCGGCGCGACCGGTCTTGGCCTCTCGCACGAATTCACGCAAGGTGTCGGCGGCATCCGCGCGGGCAGCTCCGGCAGCCACGAAAAATACAGCGGCCAGCAAGCCATGGAAACATTTCTTCATGCCCGTGACGCGATCATTCATCGCGCCTGGGCGCAATGATGTCGCGGTTGCCGTTGGTGGACATGGCTGATACGAGCCCGGATTTCTCCATTTGTTCCAGCAATCTGGCTGCGCGGTTGTAGCCGATGCGCAGGTGGCGCTGCACCAGCGAGATCGATGCACGGCGGTGCTGCAGCACGATGCCCACGGCTTGGTCGTACAGCGGATCGGCTTCGCCACCACCCGCATCGGGCAAGGGCATGTCGCCGGCATCGCCATCCAGCACACCGCCTTCCAGAATGCCCTCGATGTAGTTGGGTTCGCCTTGCTGCTTCAGGTAGCTGACGACGCGGTGCACTTCGTCGTCACTGACGAAGGCGCCGTGAACGCGAATCGGCAGGCCGGTGCCCGAGGGCATGTAGAGCATGTCGCCCATGCCGAGCAAGGCCTCGGCGCCCATCTGGTCGAGGATGGTGCGGCTGTCGATCTTGCTGCTGACCTGAAAGCTCAGGCGCGTCGGGATGTTGGCCTTGATCAGGCCGGTGATCACGTCGACACTCGGACGCTGCGTCGCCAGAATCAGGTGGATGCCCGCGGCGCGCGCCTTTTGTGCCAGGCGCGCAATCAGCTCTTCGATCTTCTTACCGACCACCATCATCAGGTCGGCCAACTCGTCGATGACGACCACGACGAAGGGCAAGCGCTCCAGCGGCTCGGGCTGTTCGGGCGTCAGGCTGAACGGGTTGCCCAGGCTTTCGCCGCGCTCGGCGGTTTCGGATATTTTCTTGTTGTAGCCGGCCAGGTTGCGCACGCCGAGCTTGCTCATCAACTTGTAGCGCCGCTCCATTTCGCCGACACACCAGTTGAGCGCGTTGGCGGCCTGCTTCATGTCGGTGACCACCGGCGCCAGCAGATGCGGGATGCCTTCGTAGACGCTCATCTCGAGCATCTTCGGGTCGATGAGAATCAGGCGCACGTCGCGTGCCTCGGCCTTGTAGAGCAGGCTCAGGATCATCGCGTTGATGCCCACCGACTTGCCCGAACCGGTGGTGCCGGCCACCAGGCAATGCGGCATCTTCGCCAGGTCGGCGACGACCGGTGCACCGACGATGTCCTTGCCGAGCCCCATCGTGAGCTGCGATGCGGCGTCGTTGTAGACCTGCGAGCCGAGAATTTCCGACAGGCGGATGGTCTGCCGTTTGGCGTTGGGCAGTTCCAGCGCCATGTAGTTCTTGCCCGGAATGACTTCGACCACACGGATGCTGACCAGGCTCAGCGAGCGCGCCAGGTCTTTCGCCAGGCCGACGATCTGCGAGCCTTTGACGCCGGTCGCAGGTTCGATTTCGTAGCGCGTGATCACCGGGCCGGGCGATGCGGCGACCACCCTCACTTCAACGCCGAAGTCCTTCAGCTTCTTCTCGATCAGGCGCGAGGTCATTTCCAATGTCTCGGGCGCAGCGGTTTCCATGCGGCCGGGTGCGGCGTCCAGCAGATCGACTTGCGGCAGCTTGGTGTCGGCCAATTCGGTGAACAAGGGCTTTTGCCGCTCCTTCACCACGCGCTGAGACTTGGGCACTTCGATGACCTGCGGCTCGATCAGGATGGGTGCGTGGTCTTCATGCAGCAGGTGCTCCACTTCCACCAGGTGCTCGCGTTCACGCAAGGCCTGTTCGCCGAGCCGGTGGTCCTCGGCGCGCTCGATGCGTTCCACACGACGCTCACGCAGCGAATCGAACCCGACGCCGATGTTCTCGGCCAGCCGCAGCCACGAGAAGCGAAACGCCAGCGACAAACCTGCCACCAAGGTCGCGATCCACAACACGCCCGAGCCGGCAAAGCCGAGCAGCTTCATGCTCAAGGGGCCGAGCGTGTAGCCCAGCACCCCACCCGCGCGACCCCCTGCCACCAGCGGTTCCCACTCGTACATGCGGGTCCATTCCAGCGAGGTGCTGGCCGTCAGCAGCAGCAAGACGCCGACCCAGAACAGCCATCGAGACGCCGGTGTGTGGTGGTCGTGGCCGGCCTCGACGCCGCGCAGCAAACGCGCCAGTGCACTCAGCCAAGCACGCAGACCGATCAGCAAAATCCACCAGGCCGAATAGCCCAGCAGCACGAACGTCAGATCGGAAAACCAGGCGCCCAGCGTGCCGACCTTGTTGAGCGGCAGCACCGAGCTGCCCGAGGTCGAAAACGCGGCATCCGTTGCCTGGTGGGTGGCCAGCGCCAGCAAGGCCAGCAGCCACAACACACCGCCGACCAACACCCCGAACTGCGCGCGCCAGCCGGCCGGCAATGGCGCGGGGCCCAGCCCGGGAGACGTGTCACGCGTGTAGGTGCTGTTGTAGGCGGCTTGAGCGCCGCCGGCCGAAGCAGAGCTGCCGCCTTCGGCACGCAGGGATCCAAGCGGAAATGTCATGCCGGCATTGTGGCCGAACCGATGCAGGCGAACTTGATGTCCCGCAGGCTCAAAGGGCTCAACCCGTCAGACGTTCCTTGATGATGACGGAGCCGTTTTCCTGGGTTTCGACCATGCCGCGGTCTTCCAGGTCTTTCATCACGCGACTGACCATTTCGCGCGAGGCGCCGACGATC
>DASQOS010000383.1:0-6315 GCA_035644375.1 Rhizobacter sp. | reverse complement strand
CCGGCCAACCCGCGCCGCTACTCCAACTGGCCCGACAACCACCCGGGCGGCCGGCCGCGTTCGGCGACGCTGGTGATCCGCAAGAACGACGGTGGGGTGATCGGCAGCTGAGAGCCTGAGAGTCTTTCGTTCATGCCCGCTCATCACGCCAAAAGGCGCCCGCTCGTCGTTGCAAATGCTCGCCATAGCCCGAGCTATGGCTGTGCTTTGCGCCTAGATCGGCCACCTTTTGGCGCGCTGCTCGGGCACGCCCAAAAAACTCTCAGGCTCTGAGTGAAAGAACACGATGACGGCGACCTTGCTGACTTCCAACTTGGCTTCATTGCCTTTGCTTGCCCGCGGCAAGGTGCGCGACAACTACGCCGTGGGCGATGACCGCATCCTGATGATCGCCAGCGACCGCCTGAGCGCTTTCGACGTGGTGATGGGCGAACCGATTCCGGGCAAGGGCGAACTGCTGACGCAGATGGCGTTGTTCTGGTTCGAACGCCTCCAGGGCATCGTGCCGAACCACCTGACCGGCGACGATCCGGCGAGCGTGGTGGCGCCGACTGAGCGTTCGCAAGTGCAAGGCCGCGCCATGCTGGTCAAGCGTCTGAAGCCGCTGCCGGTCGAGGCCGTGGTGCGTGGTTATCTGGCCGGCAGCGGCTGGCAGGAATACCAGGAGACCCGCTCGGTGTGCGGCGTGCGCCTGCCCGAAGGCCTGCGCAACGCCAGCAAACTGCCTGAACCGATTTTCACGCCGGCCACCAAGGCCGCCATGGGCGATCACGACGAGAACATCTCGTACGAACGCATGAAGAGCATCATCGGCACCGACCTGTCCGCGCAGATGCGCTCGGTCGCCATCCAGCTGTACAACCAGGCCGCAGAGATTGCGCTTGCCAAGGGCATCATCATTGCCGACACCAAGTTCGAGTTCGGTCTGGATGCCGGCGGCACGCTGATCCTGATGGACGAGGTGCTGACGCCCGATTCGTCGCGCTTCTGGCCCGCAGAAAGCTACGCGGCCGCGTTTCAAAGTGGCCGCAACCCACCGAGTTACGACAAACAGTTCGTGCGAGATTGGCTGGAGCAGGTCCGCATCGATGGCAAGCCCTGGCCCAAGCGCGCACCGGCGCCGGCGCTGCCGGCCGACGTCATCGCCAACACCGCGTCCAAGTACCGCGAAGCGCTGCAGCGCTTGACCGCTTGAGGGCTGTCAGAACAAGGCCATGCTGAGCTTGCGCCGGTACTGGTCGACCAGCGGATCGGCCGGCGCCGTGTTGACCTTGCCGGCCAGCTCCAGCGTGCCTTTCGGCGCCGCTGCTTCGGCCTTGCTCGGGTCGGGCTTGAGGCGCATGACTTCCAGAATGGCGACATAGGTCTTGCGCGCCAATTCTTCGTTCCAGGCCTTGTCGCGCATCACGATTTCCAGCAGTTCGTCCATCGCTGTGGTGAAACGCTGGGCCGCAAAGTGGGTTTGCGCCAGTTCGAAACGTGCGTCGAAATCGCGCTTGTTGGCGGCAATGGCCGTGGCCAGCGTGTCGGCGCTGCGCGCGTGCAGCGCCTTTTCGCAGGCGCTGATCCAGTGGCCCGCGGCAGCCAGGCGCGCATCCAGCATCGCCTTGCCGGCGACCGCTGAAAAGGCGCGCTGCGCATCCTCCACCCGGCCGGCCGTCAGCAGCGCGCGCAGGTAGTCGTAGCGCGCCGTGTCGTTGCTCGGGTCGATGGCCACGGCTTCCTGCAGTTTTTCGAGTGCGCTGGTGGTGTCGCCTTCGGCCAGCAGTTCAGCGCCTTCGGCGGCTTCTTCTTCGGCGGTCATTGCATCGGCGCTGGGCACGTGCTTGTCCAGGAACTCGCGCACCTGCGCTTCGGGCAGGGCGCCGACAAAGCCGTCCACCGGCTGGCCGCCCTTGAACAACACGCAGAACGGAATGCTGCGCACGCCGAACATCTGCGACAGCTGGCCGGAGATTTCGGGTTGATCGTCGGAATTCAGCTTGGCGAGTTTGAAACGCCCGGCATACGCCACTTCCAGCTTCTCCAGCACCGGCCCCAGCGCCTTGCAGGGGCCGCACCACGGCGCCCAGATGTCGAGCAGCACCGGCTGCTGCATCGAGGCGGTGATCAGGTCGGTTTCGAAGTTTTGAATTGAAATGTCCATCGTGTTTCAGCGGTCGTTGAGTGTCAGCGGGCAATCGGCAGACGATTGAGGTGGCGCCATGCCGCCTACAATTCAAGGTCTTTCAGCACTTGGAGCGAGCCTTGAGCAGCGCCCCCGTGGTTGGCGTGGTGATGGGGTCCAGCAGCGACTGGGACACCTTGCGCCTCGCGACCGAGATTCTCGCCGAGTTCGGCGTGCCCTTTGAAGCACGTGTGCTCTCGGCCCACCGCATGCCCGACGACATGTTTGCCTATGCCGAGTCCGCCTCGGCGCGGGGGCTGCGCGCCATCATTGCCGGCGCCGGCGGCGCGGCCCACTTGCCCGGCATGCTGGCGTCCAAGACCACGCTGCCGGTGCTGGGTGTGCCGGTGGCCAGCCGCCACTTGCAAGGTGTCGACTCACTGCACTCCATCGTGCAGATGCCCAAGGGCATTCCGGTGGCGACCTTCGCGATCGGCGATGCCGGCGCGGTCAATGCGGCGCTGTTCGCCGTGTCCATGCTGGCGGCCGACCAGCCTGCGCTGCGCGCCCGGCTGGAGGCCTACCGCGCCCAGCAGACCGATGCGGCGCGCGCGATGTCGTCCGAACTGAAATGAGTCCGTGTGTCGGATCGCGGCCCGATCGGGGGCCTTCTCGTGGCTGAATCCGACGGCCGGTTCATCGCCCCCGGCGCCACGCTGGGCGTGATGGGGGGCGGCCAGTTGGGCCGCATGTTCGTTCACGCGGCCCAGGAGATGGGTTATTTCACGGCCGTGCTCGACCCCGATGCGGGCAGCCCGGCCGGTTGGGTGGCGCACCGCCATGTGCAGACCGACTACTTGAACGACGCCGGGCTGGCCCAGCTGGTCGAGTCTGCTGCGGCTGTCACGACTGAATTCGAGAACGTGCCTGCCGCGGCGCTGCGCACGGTGGGCGCGCGGCGGCCGGTCGCACCGTCGGCCGATGCCGTGGCGGTGTGTCAGGACCGCGCGGCCGAAAAGGCGCACCTGGTGGCCTGCGGTGTGCCGTGCGCACCCTTTGCGCCGGTCGAGACACCCGCGCAGCTCGATGCGGTGGGCGATGCGCTGCTGCCCGGCATCCTGAAGACCACGCGCCTGGGCTATGACGGCAAAGGCCAGATCCGGGTCGCCGATCGCCGCGAACTCGGTGCCGCCTGGGCCTCGTTGAAGCAGGTCGCGTGCGTGCTGGAAAAGCTGTTGCCGCTGGCCTATGAGGTCAGCGTGATCGTCGCGCGCGGGGCCTCGGGGGCCATCGTGCATTTCCCGCTGCAGCAAAACCTGCACCGCGACGGCATCCTGGCCGTCACGCAGGTGCCCGCGCCGGATGTCAGCGCCGAGGTGCAGCGCCAAGCGATCGCGGCGGCCGAGAAGATTGCTGCCGGACTGCAGTACGTCGGGGTGCTGTGCGTCGAATTCTTCGTGCTCCGGGACGGCAGCCTGGTGGCCAACGAAATGGCGCCGCGCCCGCACAACTCGGGCCACTACACGATCGATGCCTGCGACCTGTCGCAGTTCGATCTGCAGGTGCGCACGCTGGTCAACGCGCCCTTGACGCCACCGCGGCAGCATTCGGCCGCCGTCATGCTCAATCTGCTCGGCGACCTGTGGTTCCGGAAGGCCGCGGCCGAAACCACGCCGCCCTGGGACGGCGTGCTGAGCCTGCCCGGCACCCATTTGCATTTGTATGGCAAGGCCGGCGCACGGCCGGGCCGCAAGATGGGTCACCTGACCATCACGGCACCCACGCCAGACGAGGTGCGGGCTGTCGCGCTGCAAGCCGCCGCCCTGCTGGGCCTCGCGGCCTGGTGAGCCAGAAACCCGGCAGCAAGAAACGGGCAGGACGTGCTTCTCGACGGACGCGATGAGAACGCGGTGGCTCAGGCTGCCGACCGGCTGGCCGCGGGCGAGCTGGTCGGTTTCCCGACCGAGACCGTGTACGGGCTGGGCGCGCGTGCCGATGACGATGCCGCCGTGGCCAAGGTCTTTGCCGCCAAGGGCCGCCCCGTCGATCACCCGCTGATCGTGCACGTGACGGACGCGGCCGCGGCGAGGCCATTCGCTGCCGAGTGGCCCGCCGTGGCACAGCGCCTGTGCGCTGCGTTCTGGCCCGGCCCGCTGACCGTGATCGTGCTGCGCCGGCCCGGGATGGCCGCTGCGTCGGCTGCGGGCCAAGACAGCATCGGACTGCGTTGTCCGGCGCACCCGGTCGCTCAGGCCCTGTTGCGTGCTGCCGCGCAGCGTGGTGTGGCCGGTGTGGCGGCGCCGAGCGCCAACCGCTTCGGTCGCATCAGCCCGACGCAGGCGCTGCACGTGGTCGAAGAGTTCGGCGACGCGCTGCTGGTCCTGGAGGGGGGGGCTTGCGAGGGCGGCATCGAATCGACGATCGTCGACTGTTCAAGGGGCCGTCCGGTCCTGTTGCGTCCCGGCGTGTTGACGCTGGCCCAGCTCGAAGCCGCCGCCGGTGAGCCCGTGCACGCACGCGATGCGGCGGCCCCGCGGGCCTCGGGCACGCTGGAGGCCCACTACGCCCCGCGCGCCAAGCTGCGTTTGATGACCAGCGATGCGCTTCGAGCAGCTTTACAAGTGCCGGGCCGCCCACCCCTGAAGCTGGCGGTATATTCCCGGACCGTGCCGAAAAGCGCTGCGCCCGGCGTCAACCACCGGGTCATGCCGATGCAGGCGGTGCAAGCGGCCAACGAATTGTTTTCAACTCTGCGCGAACTCGATGCCGAGGGCGCGCATCTGATCTGGGTGGAAGAGCCCCCTGCGACCCCCGAATGGGCGGGCGTGCGGGACCGGTTGCAACGTGCCGCTGCGTCGTGACGCGTGCCGGCGCCACCCTCACTGTTATTTGGAGTCTTGATGAAGTTCAATGCTGAAGTGGTGCGCGGTGCCTGGGGTCGCGCATGCGGTGTCGTGGTGGCTACGGCCTTGTTGGCATCTTGCGGCGGTTCGCAGGTCGAGAAGTTTCATGCGTCGCGGGTGCTGGCGTTTGGCGATGAGTACAGCGTGTTGACGGCGGGCGGGGCCGGCAACGGCAACAAATACACGATCAACAGTTCCGCCAGCAGTCCCACCGGTTGCACGCTGAACCCGATCTGGATCCAGTTCGTGGGTTCGGCCTTTGGCTTGGTGTTCGACGCCTGCGGAGGGCCGGCCCAGAACAAGAGCTGGGCGCAGCCGCTTGCCAAAGTGGCCGGTGTGAAAGCCCAGATCGACGCATTCCAGGCCTCGCCCGGCGTGTTCACCGACACCGACATCGTCACGGTGATGGCGGGCATGAATGACATCAAGGCCCAGTACGACGCGTACAAGGCGGCTGGTTTTGTCGGTGCGACCGATGCCTACGTTGCCGCCGTCGAACAGGCCGGCACCGATCTGGGTGCCCAGGTGGTGCGACTGACAGACGCAGGCGCCAAAGTCATTATCTCGACCGTGCCCGACCTCAGCTTCACGCCGTTCGCCGTCGCTGAGCAAACCGCTGGACAGCCTGGATTTCTGTCGACCTTGACCAAGCGCTTCAACGCCAAGCTGCGGTTGAAGTTGGACGACGTCAAAGGCGGCGGGCGCTCGGCCGGTCTCGTGGCGGCCGACGACCTGGTGCAGTTCATGATGACCTCGCCGACCAACTACGGCCTGACGAATATCACCGATGCCGCGTGCCAGCCCGCCTCTTTGCCAACGAGTTGTACCGACTTGACCTTGGTGGCTCCCATCAATGGCGTGACCCCGACGGCGGCGACCTGGCTGTGGGCCGACGCCCTGGACCTCGGCCCCAGCGGCCACGCCCAGATCGGAAGTTCGGCGGCAACTCGGGCCACCTCCAACCCGTTCTGATTCGTGGCGCCGGGCCGATGGGTTCGTAGCCGCCGCCTTCAAACCTAGCGCTTGCGCACCTCGAACGCGATCTTCATCCCCAAGATCACGCTGGCCAGCGCCAGGGTGATGAGGTTGGCCACGATGATCGGCCAGGCCCCGGCCGACAGGCCATAGAGCAGCCACAGCGCCACGCCGACGGTGAATACGCTGTACATGCCCAGCGAAATGCCGCGGACGTCGCGCGTGCGGAAGGTCAGCCAGGCCTGCGGCACGAAGGCGACGGTGGTGAAGCAGGCGGCGAGGTAGCCGATCCAGTCGGTGATGGTGATGGCGTCGAGGTGGTTCACGTGC
>DASQOS010000382.1:0-2548 GCA_035644375.1 Rhizobacter sp. | reverse complement strand
AGCGTCGGCGATTCGTTGATCGGCATCACATAGCTGTTGGTCGGTTGCGCGTCTTTTTGCTGCGCGCGAATGATGTCGTAGCGGTCCATCGACAGTCGGTTCGCCGTCTCGGCGTCGCGCATCACGATGGGCCGCAGGAACACCATCAGGTTGGTGCGTGTCTTGGTTCGGCTTTCGCTGCGGAACAGGGCGCCGATCAGCGGCAGGTCGCCCAGCAGCGGCACCTTGTCCTTGGTGTCGGTGAACTTGTCCTCGATCAGGCCGCCCAGCACCAGGATCTGGCCGTCGTCGACGACGACCGTCGATTCGATCGAACGCTTGGCCGTGGTCGGGCCGGCATTGGCCGTGCCTGCGGCCTGGCCGATCACGCTCGACGACTCCTGGAAGATCGTCATGCGGACCGTGCCGTTCTCGCCGATCTGCGGCTTGATGCGCAGCGTGATGCCGACGTCCTTGCGTTCCACCGTCTGGAACGGGCTGGTCGTGGACGAACCCGTGTTCGTGTACTGCCCGGTGATGAAGGGCACGTTGCTGCCGACAATGATCTTGGCTTCTTCGTTGTCGAGCGTGATCAGGTTGGGCGTGGAAACGATGTTGGTGTTGGTCTGGCTCTGCAGCAGCTTGGCAATG
Organism: Rhizobacter sp.; assembly: GCA_035644375.1. Taxonomy (GTDB): domain Bacteria; phylum Pseudomonadota; class Gammaproteobacteria; order Burkholderiales; family Burkholderiaceae_C; genus Rhizobacter. The sequence goes on along the minus strand of DASQOS010000382.1, from coordinate 1,918 downwards.
GCTGCCAGTCCGTAGGTGCTGCCGAACTTGTGCAGCAAGCCGATGTTGAAGCCCGGCGTGACGGCACCGGCCAGCGCCGTCACGCCGGCCGAGGTGGCGCCCTGGGCCGCGGCCGCGGTCAAGTTGATGATGTTGCCGCCGCTGCCGGTTGAAAAGTTGGTGCCGGCCACGCCGATGTCGGTATCACCGTTCTTGCCGGTGAGGCCTTGCCACTGGAAGCCGAACTCGGCCGAGTTGTCGCCCGTCACCTCGACGATCATGCTTTCGATGTAGACCTGGGCGCGGCGCGAGTCGAGCTGGTCGATCACGGCGCGCAGTTGCCGGTACACCGGTTCAGGGGCGGTGATGATCAGCGAGTTGCTGGCCGGGTCGGCCTGGATCATGCCGCCGGTGGACGGCGATGCCGAAGCCGACACCGGCGCGGTGGCCGCAGTCGATGCGCCGGATGAGTTGCTGGAGTAGTTCTGGTTGTTGGACACGGGTGTCGGCGAAGACGAGCCGCCCGGCAGTGCGTTGTTGCTGCTGCTGTTGGCACCGTAGGCCGCACGCAGCACCGTCGCCAGCTTCACCGCGTCGGCGTTCTTCAGGTACACCACATAGATGTTGCCCATCGCGCTGTCGCCTTGCGACGGACGGTCGAGTTTTTCAACCAGCGCGCGGATGGTGGACATGCGCGCGCTGTTCGGGGCGCGCACGATCAGCGAGTTGCTGCGTCCATCCACGAGGATGGACGGCGTGCCGCCGCCGCTGCCCGGGGGGGCACCCGCCACGGGCGCGGCATCGCTGAGCTTTTGCACCATCACCGCCAGGTCGTTGGCAACCGCGTACTTGAGCGGGAAGATTTCCACTTCGCCGGCGCTCGCGGTGTCCATCGCGGCGATGATCTTGGCGATGCGTTGCAGGTTGTCGGCGTAGTCGGTGATGATCAGCGTGTTGTTGCCCGGATTGGCGTTGATGGTGTTGTTGGGGCTGATCAGCGGGCGCAGCACCGGCACCAGGTTGTTGGCGTTCTCGTGGCTGAGCCGAAAGATCTGGGTCATCACCTGATCGCCCGAGCGCGCCACGGGGCCGATCGACACCGTGCCCGACTGCAACTTGGCGTCGGCTTCGGGCACCACCTTGAACAGCCCGCCAACCTCCACCACCGTGAAGCCCAGGCCGCGCAGCGACGCGAGAAAGTTCAGATAGGCCTCGCGCGGCGACAGCGGCTCTTCGCTGAACAGCGTGATGTTGCCCTTGACGCGCGGGTCGACCACGAACTGCTGTTTCAAGATGGCGCCCATGGCGCGCGCCACGCCTTCGATGTCGGCGTTGACGAAATTCAATGTGACCGGTTCGCCCTTGAAGCGCGATGCGCTGGGCTGCTGTTGTTGTGCGTAAACCAGAGGTGCCGGAATCAGCGTCGCGCACGCCATCAGGGCCGCGAGCAGGGCGGCCAGCGGACGCCGCAGCGGCGCGCGCAAGGGCTGCCCTCCGATTGAAAGTCGGCCGACGACAGGGGCTGAAGTTCCGAGGCACTGTTTCAGGCTCATGCTTATCCGATCGAAATAACGGAACGCGCGCCGTCGCGCCGCCCGATGATATTGAGCAAGTTCGACAAGGCCGATTCGTCGCCCTCATTGGCGCGGGCTTCTCCGCGGAAGCGCACGCCGTTCTGGCCGACGCTGCCCGAGCCCGAAAGCTGCAACGGGCCGGCCAGCGTGGTCAGTGTGAGCTGAGACGGGCCGCCGGCCTGGGCTGCGTCGCCTGCCAGGGTCATGCGGTAGCTGCCGAGCGTTTCGAGCGTGGACACGCGTGACGATGCACGCACGATGTCGATGTCGGCCCGGCCGTCGACCAGCACGCGGCCTTGCACGCTGTCGATCCTCAGCCCCGGTGATGAAAGACGCACCGAACCGCCGAGCTGCAACGTGTTCCA
>DASQOS010000381.1:0-4556 GCA_035644375.1 Rhizobacter sp. | reverse complement strand
ACCGGGCAAGGCCTCAAGCTCGCGCTGCTCCTTGTAGCTGAGCTTGGTTTTCTTGGGCGCCGGCGACGCGCTGGCCGCTGCAGCAGCAGACACAGGCGGCGGGGTGCTGGTTCGTACCGCTTTGTCCCGAATGCTGCGGGCCCGATCGCGCTGCGACTTCCAGTCTTCGTAGCCGCCTTCATACTCGCGCCAGCGCCCCGGCGACTCGTCCCCTTCCCACACGATCGTGCTGGTCACGACGTTGTCGAGAAAGCGCCGGTCGTGGCTCACCAGAAACACCGTGCCGGCATAACTCTGCAGCAGTTCTTCCAGCAGCTCCAGCGTGTCGATGTCCAGGTCGTTGGTCGGCTCGTCGAGCACCAGCACGTTGGCCGGCAATGCGAACAGGCGCGCCAGCAGCACGCGGTTGCGCTCGCCGCCGCTCAGCGTGCGCACCGGTGAGTTGGCACGTTCGGGCGAGAACAGGAAATCGTTCAGGTAGCTCATCACGTGCTTGCGCGAGCCGGCGAATTCGACCCATTCGCTGCCCGGGCTGATGGTGTCGGCCAACGTCGCGTCGAGGTTCAGCGTGCTGCGCATCTGGTCGAAGTACGCCACTTCGAGCTTGCTGCCCTGGCGCACGTGGCCCGAATCGGGCTTGAGTTCACCGAGGATGAGCTTGAGCAGCGTGGTCTTGCCGGCGCCATTGGGGCCGATCAACCCGACCTTGTCGCCGCGCAGGATGGTGGCGCTGAAGTTGTCGACGATGACCTTCTGACCAAAGCGCAATGAGACGTCGCGCAACTCGGCAACGATCTTGCCGCTGGGCGCGCCCGAATCGATCTCCAGCCGCACCTGGCCCAGCGAGTCGCGCCGCGCCTGGCGCTGGCTGCGCAACACCTGCAGCCGCTCGATGCGCGCCACGCTGCGCGTGCGGCGCGCTTCGACGCCCCTGCGGATCCACACCTCTTCTTGCGCCAGCAGCTTGTCGGCGCGCGCGCTGGCCAGGGCTTCCGACGCCAGCTGATCTTCCTTCAGGCGCTCGTAAGCAGTGAAGTTACCGGGGTAGCTGCGGATCAGCCCGCGGTCGAGTTCGATGATGCGTGTGGCCACCGCATCCAGGAACGCGCGGTCGTGGGTGATCAGCATCAAGCTGCCTTTGAAGCCGCGCAGCAACTCTTCCAGCCAGGCGATCGAATCCAGGTCCAGGTGGTTGGTGGGTTCGTCGAGCAGCAGCACGTCGGGCACGGCCACCAGGGCTTGCGCCAAGGCCACTCGCTTCTTCATGCCACCCGACAGCTCGCCCAGCGTGCGGCTGCCGTCGAGGTGCAACTGGGCCAGCGTGGTGTCCACGCGTTGCTCCCAGTTCCATGCGTCCAGCGCCTCGATGCGCGTTTGCAGCGCGTCGAGGTCGACGCCTTCGGCGTGCTCCTCGTACTGCTGGCGCACGGCCTTCGCTTCGGCCACGCCCAGGCTGACGACCCCGAACACGCTGGCCGCCGCGTCGAACACCGGCTCCTGCGGCACATAGCAGATGCGCACGCCTTGCGTCATCTGCAGCAATCCGTCGTCGGGCTTTTCCAGCCCGGCAATGATCTTCAACAGCGACGATTTTCCGGCGCCGTTGCGGCCGATCAGGCCGAGCCGCTCACCGGATTCAAGCGAAAACGCCGCGTTGTCGAGCAAAGCCACATGGCCGAAAGCGAGGTGGGCGTTGGAGAGGGAAAGGACAGCCATGGGTGCACAACAAGGCGCGCAGCAGACGGCGCGCAGCAAAGGGAGAAAGGCGAATTATCCCCTCCCGCCTTGGGCCCTGCATCCCACTCGCGCTCGCTTCGAGATCAACACGCCTCGAACTGCGCCTCCAGCGCATCGATGAACATCGCGGCCACGTCGAAGCCGGTCTGCTGGGCGATCTCCTGAAACCCGGTCGGGCTGGTGACGTTGATCTCGGTCACACACTCGCCGATGATGTCCAGTCCCACCAGCAGCAGGCCGCGTGCGGCCAGCACCGGGCCGATCTGTTCGGCGATGGCGCGGTCGCGTGGCGCCAAGGCTTGCGCAACGCCTTTGCCGCCGACCGCCATGTTGCCGCGGATCTCAGTGCCCTGCGGGATGCGCGCCAAGGCATGCGGCACCGGCTGTCCGCCGATGATGAGCACACGCTTGTCGCCCTGAACGATCTCGGGCAGATAGCGTTGCACCATCAGGCTTTGCGCGCCCTCCTTGTTCAGCGTTTCGATGATGCTGCCGAGGTTCAGTCCATCGGGCCCGACACGGAAGATCCCCATCCCGCCCATGCCGTCGAGCGGCTTCAGAATGATGTCGCGGTGCTCGGCGTGGAAGGCCTTGATCTGCGCCGCATCGCGCGTCACCAGCGTGGGGCCGATGAACTGCGGGAACTCCATGATCGCGAGCTTCTCCGGGTGGTCGCGCAAGGCTGCCGGCTTGTTGAAGACGCGTGCACCTTCGCGCTCGGCCTGCTCCAGCAGGTGCGTGGCATAAAAGTACTCGCTGTCGAATGGCGGGTCGGAGCGCATCAGCACCGCGTCCATGCCGGCCAGCGGCACGGCGGCCACTGGTTCGGCGGTGAACCAGATCTTGGCATCGCCCGTCAGCGTGACCGCGCGGGCCTGCGCCGTCACTTGCGCGTCGCGCTGCCACGACAAGTCCCTGGCCTCACACGCCAGCAAGCTGTGGCCGCGGCGCGCTGCCTCGCGCATCATCGAGAACGTGGTGTCCTTGTGGGTCTTGAATCCCGGCAGCGGGTCGGCAACGAACAACAGCTTCATGGTTCTTCAGGGAGATCGGCGATGACCACGACTGTTGCACAAAACCGCACGAGCAAGGCGAAGTGCCCCATCAAGCTACGCCCCAGGGACGGGTCTCCCGGCCCAACGGGTGGACCTTGCAGGGAGCGCGGCGACGACGGCAGGCCGTCTGACAGCCCAAGAGCGCACAAGCGCAGCGAAGTGCCCCTCAAGCCACGCCCAAGGATCCGGCTTTGCCGGTCCGATGGGTGGCGCCCCTTGGGGGCCGAACCCGGACACAAACAGTCCAGTGGACTGTTTGTGCCTGGTGAGGGGCTGGGCCTCTGGCCCAGCGCGGCCTGCAAGGTGGAGCGCAGCGACTGGGGGGCTCAAATCTCCACTTTGGAACCAAGCTCGACCACGCGGTTGGTCGGCAGAGACAGGAAGTCCGCCGCCCCGCTGGCGTTGTGGTGCATGCTCGCAAACAACTTCTCGCGCCACAGCACCATGCCCGCGCCGAAGGTCGGGATCACGATGTCGCGCGACAGGAAGTACGAGGTTTCCATGTCGTCGACCTGCACGCCGCGGCCGCGCAGCAAAGCCATGGCCTCGGGGACGTCGGGATCGTTCTTGAAGCCGAAGTTCAGCGTGACCTGCCAACAATCGCGCCCCAGCGGCATCAGTTCGCAGCGCCTGTCGAAGCCGATCCACGGGACCTCATGGTGCCGCACCGTGACGAACAGATTGGTTTCATGCAGCACCTTGTTGTGCTTCAAGTTGTGCAGCAGCGCATTCGGTGTGACGCCGGGATCGCTGACCAGAAACACCGCCGTGCCCTGCACGCGCGTGGGTGGGCTGATGAACACCGCTTCCAGAAAACTCTTCAGGTCGATGGCATCGTCGCGCAAGCGCTCGCGCATCAACTCGCGGCCCTGCTTCCAGGTCATCATCAGCATGAACATCACGCCGCCGATGGCAACCGGAAACCAGCCGCCCTCGAACAGCTTCACGATGTTGGCCGAGAAATAAACGGCATCCACCAAGAAGAACGACCCGGTGGCTGCGATGCACAGCCACCACGGGTATTTCCAGCCGTAGCGAATGACGAAGAAAGTCATCGTGGTGGTGATCAGCATGTCGATGGTGACAGCGATGCCGTAGGCGGCCGCCAGCCTGCTGCTGCTGCCGAAGATCACGACGGCCAGCACGATGCAGACATACAAGCCCCAGTTGATGAACGGCACGTAGACCTGACCCGCTTCCTTGACGGAGGTGTGCGCGATGTGCAGGCGTGGCAGATAGCCGAGCTGGATGGCTTGTTTGGTGACCGAGAAGGCAGCGGTGATCAGCGCCTGCGAAGCAATGACCGTGGCGCACGTGGCCAGCGCGATCAATGGATACAAGGCCCACAGCGGCGCCATCTCGTAGAACGGGTTGTTCACGTTCTCCGGATGCTCCAACAGCATGGCGCCCTGCCCGAAATAGTTGATGACCAGCGCCGGCATGACCAGGCTGAACCAGGCCAGGCGAATCGGCCGCTTGCCGAAGTGGCCCATATCGGCGTACAGCGCCTCGCCACCGGTGACGGCGAGAAACACCGCGCCGAGCACTGCGAAGCCGTGCCGTCCGTGCTCCTCGAAGAAGACGACGGCGTGAACTGGACTGATCGCAGAGAGGACGATCGGCTTCCTGGCGATCCAGGTCAGACCGAGGGCCGCGATCGTGATGAACCACAGCACCATGACCGGGCCAAACAGCCGGCCGACCAGGTGCGTGCCGTGCTGCTGGATCGCGAAGATGCCGACGAGAATCGCCACCGCGAGCGGA
>DASQOS010000380.1:0-6662 GCA_035644375.1 Rhizobacter sp. | reverse complement strand
CAGCACACGGTTGAGCGACCCGACATCGCGCGCCAAGGTCTGCATTTCGCCCAGCCCCTTGTGCACCTGTTCCAGGCGGTCGGCCACCTGCTTGAAACTTTCTCCCAGGCGTTGCTCCAGCGTGGCGTGCAACTTTTCGTCCACCGTGGCCCGCATCTGCTCGAGTTTTTTCTCGTTGTCGGCCTGGATCGCACTGAGCTTTTGCTCCACCGACACGCGCACTTCGGTCATGCGCTGGTCGTTGGCCTGCGACAGCGCACGCAGCTGCTCGTTCAGCGTTTCGGAAAAGCGCTTTAGCGCGGCGTCTTGCGCCTCACGTCCACTCAGCGCCTGCGCCGCCAACGCGCCGGTGCTCTGGCGCAGCGTGTCCGCCAAGGTCTGCTGCGTGGCCGCAAGCTGGGTACGAAAGCTGTCGATCTGTTCGTTCTGGGTGCGTGCGACATCGCCTTGCTGCGTGAGCAATGTCTGCTGGAAGGTCGCCAGCGATTGCGACAGCTCCTGCCGCGTGCCGATGGCACTGCGAGCCACTTCATCGCGCAGGTCGCGCTCCAGGCGCTCGGTGTCGGCACGCATGCCGGTGCGCAGCGCGTCGCCCAGCCGGCGCGCCAGCGCGTCGTCCGGTCGACGCAACGCAAGCCACAGGGTCAGCAGCAACAGAACGACAAGCAGCGCGATGGGAAGCCAGGTCAGCAACATGGCTCCATTGTCTCAGCCCGCGTGACGCTCAATGCTTCAGCACCTCGGGATTGATCGGCGAAGACGGACGTCCGGCGTTCGGACCGAAGCCCAATGCGGCGATCAGATTGTCGACCGCCAAGTCGGCCATGGCACGGCGTGTGGCCACCGTGGCGCTGGCAATGTGAGGCGTGAGGACCACGTTGGGCAATTGCAGCAGCTCCGGATGCACGCTGGGTTCGCCTTCGTACACATCGAGGCCCGCCGCGGCGATGCGCCCGTCGCGCAGGGCGGCGGCCAACGCGGCGTCGTCGACCACACCGCCCCGAGCGATGTTGGTCAAGGTCGCGGTCGGCTTCATCAGGGCCAGATCCGCCGCGGCAATCGCGTGGTGCGAGGCAGCCGAGTACGGCAGCACCAGCACCAGATGATCGGCCTGCCGCAGCAAATGCTCCTTGCTGACATACGTGGCACGCAACGACGCCTCGATCGAGGTGTCGAGACGAGAACGGTTGTGATACATCACCTTCATGCCAAAGCCGAGAGCGCCCCGCCGCGCAATCGCCTGCCCGATGCGGCCCATGCCGAGGATGCCCAGCGTCGCACCATGCACGTCGCTGCCCGCCATCATGTCGACGGCCCAGCGCGTCCATTCGCCACGGCGCAAATAACGCTCGGCCTCGGACATGCGCCGTGCGGTGGCCATCATCAGCGCGAAACCGAAATCCGCCGTCGTCTCGGTCAGCACGTCCGGCGTGTTGGTGCACACCACGCCGCGTGCCGTGAAGGCCGGCACGTCGAAATTGTTGTAGCCCACGGCCATGTTGCTCACGGCGCGCAGTTGCGGGTTGGCGTCCAGCACTTCTGCATCGATGCGATCGCCACCCGTCGTGAAGGCACCGATCTTGCCGTTCAGGCGTTGCGACAGTTCCTGTTTCGTGAACGAATGGTCCTGGGGATTGTCTTCAACGTCGAAGTAGTGGCGCAGACGTTCAACGATGTCGGGAAATACGGCTCTCGCCACCAGAACTTTGGGCTTCACGCTTTTTCTCCATCCAATGCGGACCACACCGTTTCGTCCCGGCTTTCCCGGGGCCGGCTGGCCGGGCTGCATTGTTTCACCGCCTGCGCCGGCTCCCCGACAAAGCCAAATGCGTCCATTTGTTGCAACGCAATAGAAAAAGCTTGAAATCCTGCCGGATTTCCCTATACTTGAAGAATGGTGCGGTGCAGCAAACACCGTGTCAGACACCCTCTCACTACACCATGGAGATTTAGACATGCTGACCGCTGAACAACTGATTGCAGCCCACAAAACCAACCTCGAAACCTTGTTTGGCTTGTCCACCAAGGCGTTTGAAGGTGTTGAAAAAATGATCGAATTGAATTTGCAAGTGGCCAAGACCGCCCTGAGCGAGGCCGCTGAAAACGCCAAGGCTGCCCTGTCCGTCAAAGACGCCCAGGAGCTCTTGACGCTGCAAGCGGGCCTGCTGCAACCGGCTGCGGAAAAGGCTGCCGCGTATGGCCGCTATCTGTACGACATCACTTCCAGCACCAACGCCGACATCAGCAAGGTGGCAGAAGCCCAAGCCAGCGAAGCGCAGAAGAAATTCATGGCCCTGGTCGACACCACGGTCAAGAACGCACCTGCCGGCACCGAGAACGCTGTAGCCCTGGTCAAGTCGGCCGTCGCTGCGGCCAACAACGCATACGAAAGCGTGCACAAGGCCGCCAAGCAAGCCGCCGATGTCGCTGAAGCCAACTTTCAAGCCATGACCACCACCGCGGTCAAGGCCACGCAAGCCGCTTCGACCAAGAGCAAGCGCGCCGCCTAAGGCGTCACGCGATACCCGACCGTCCCTGCACCGGTTCTCATCCAGCAACGGCCAGGTGGCAACACCCGGCCGTTGTGTTTTGTGCGGCCCAAGGCCTCAGCGTGTCTTGGCGGCAATGCGAGCCTTCAGATCCACAAGCAAGGCCATGGCAGCTTCGCGCCCGGCTTGAATGGACTTCTTGCGGGTCGAGAAATCCGCACTCGACACGCCGTTCAATTTAGGCCGCATCACCACATCGGCATCGCGCAGCTCAAAGTGGTTGATGCTTCGGCTCATGATGGCAAAGGTTTGCAACAGCATGCGCATCGGGTCGCCGGTCGCATTGCCATCGGGCACTGCCGAAATATCCACGGCGATGACGATGTCGGCGCCCATCTGGCGCGCGAAACGCACCGGCACGGGCGACACCAGCCCACCGTCCACATATTCCCGGGTCCCGATGCGCACCGGCTGAAATACGGCCGGCACCGCACTCGAGGCCCGCACCGCCACGCCGGTGTCGCCGCGTTGAAAAAGTATCGGGCTGCCGCTGTCCAGATCGGTTGCAACGATGCCCAACGGTGTGCGCATCTGCTCGATGAGCTTGCCGCCGGTGTTGTCGTGCACGAACTTGGCCAGCGCCTCGCCGCGAATCAAGCCGCGGCCGGGAAAGGCCCAGTCGGTAAACGCATATTCGTCCATGGTTTCGGCCATGGCCGCCAGATCCGAGCCGCTCTTGCCCGACGCATACAGCGCCGCGACCAGGCTGCCGGCCGAGGTGCCCACGACCAGATCCAGCTTGATGCCGTTTTCTTCCAGGACCTGAATCACGCCGATGTGCGCGAAGCCACGTGCCGCGCCGCCGCCCAATGCCAGTCCGATGCGCGGCAATTTGGGCGCTGCGAGCGGAACCGGCTCGACAGGAACCGGCACGGTCACAGGGGGGACAAGCGGCGGCTGCGGCGCCACCACAGGGGCCGTCTGGCAGGCTGCCAAGGTCAGCGCGGCAACGCCAACGCAGAATTTCTTGCCGAAACAGCGGCAAAGCCAAGCAAAAGTCAGGCGCATCTCAGGATTCCGGCAATGGGTCATAGCCATGACAGCTTATTCAGTGAGTTCATAAAGAACCTACAAAACTGTTCTTTGGCTGGATACGCCCCCTTTGTACATTGGTCTCCCCTTGACGCGCCCAGAGGCAGGGGGTGGACTGGGCGCAACGACCACGAACCAGCGAAGGGAACGGGTGTGACAATCAAGGGCTCTTTCCTTGGCCCGCTACGCTCCAAGTCATTCATAAAACGATGTACCAGTACAACTCATTCGACAGCCAGTTCGTCAAGCAACGCGCGGCGCAGTATCGCGACCAGTTGGAGCGCCACCTGGGCGGCACGCTGGGCGAAGACGAGTTCCGGCCACTGCGCCTGCAAAACGGCTGGTACGTGCAACGCCACGCTCCGATGCTGCGCGTGGCCGTGCCTTACGGCGAACTGAATTCCAGGCAACTGCACAAGCTGGCCTACATCGCACGCGAGTTCGACCGCGGCTACGGCCACTTCACGACGCGCCAGAACCTTCAGTTCAACTGGATTCCGCTGACGCGCAGCGCCGACGTGATGGACGCGCTGGCCAGCGTCCACATGCACGGCATCCAGACCAGCGGCAACTGCATCCGCAACATCACCAGCGACTGCTTCGCGGGCATCGCGCCGGATGAAGTCGTCGACCCGCGCCCGTACTGCGAGGTCCTGCGCCAGTGGAGCACGCTGCACCCCGAATTCGCTTTCCTGCCGCGCAAGTTCAAGATTGCCGTCACCGGCGCAACCGAAGACCGCGCGGCGATCGGTTGGCACGACATCGGCCTGCAACTGCTGCGCAACGAGACCGGCGAGGTGGGCTTCAAGGTGCTGGTGGGCGGCGGCATGGGCCGCACGCCGGTCATCGGCACCGTGATCCGCGAGTTCTTGCCGTGGCAGCAGATCCTGGTGTTCATTGAAGCCATCGTGCGCGTCTACAACCGCCACGGCCGGCGCGACAACATGTACAAGGCGCGCATCAAGATCCTGGTCAAGGCCGAAGGCCCGCGCTTCATCAAGGACGTGGAAGAGGAGTTCATCAACATCCTCGAACGCGATGTGGACGGCACCGCGCACCTGATCCCCCAGGCTGAGCTCGACCGCGTGGCGGCGTACTTCAAGCTGCCCGAAGGCGTGGTCGCCACCACCGATTCGCAGCCCGTCGCCGACGACGCGCCTGCCGCCTACAAGCGCTGGCTCGAACGCAACGTGCACGGCCACAAGCTCACCGGCTACCGCGCGGTGACGCTGTCGCTCAAGCGCGCCGGCCAGGCGCCAGGCGACGCCACCGACTCGCAGATGGACGGCGCCGCGGAACTGGCCGACCGTTTCAGCCATGGCGAGCTGCGCGTTTCGCACGACCAGAACCTGGTGCTGCCCTGGGTGCGCGAGCGCGACCTGTTCGCCCTGTGGGAAGCCGCCAAGGCCGCCAGCTTCGCGACACCCAACATCGGCCTGCTGACCGACATGATCAACTGCCCCGGCGGCGATTTCTGCGCGCTCGCCAACGCGCGCTCCATCCCGGTTGCTGCGGCCATCACCGAACGCTTTGACGACATCGATGAGCTCTACGACATCGGCGACATCGATCTGCACATGAGCGGCTGCATCAACTCCTGCGGCCACCACCACAGCGGTCACATCGGCATTCTCGGCGTCGACAAAGACGGCATGGAGTGGTACCAGGTGTCCTTGGGCGGCTCCGACGGCTCACGCCTCAGCGGCGAAGCCGTTCCCGGCAAGGTCATCGGCCCGTCGTTCGCCGCCGACGAAGTGCCCGACGTGATCGAAGCCGTGATCGACACCTACCGCAGCCAGCGCGCAGCCAACGAGCACTTCATCGACACGGTGAAACGCGTCGGCATCGACCCCTTCAAGGCCGCCGCCAATGCGGCCCGCCGCAGCACCGCCAAGGCCGCATGACAAAGATCGCTCCCATGCAATTCATCAACCCGCAGCAAGACAAATGGCACACCATCGCCGGCGAAGACGGCCCGATGGTCACGCTGACGCCCAAGCCTTACAGCCTGCTGACGCTGCTGCAGTGGCACAGCGTGCGTGCGAGCTGGCCGGCCGACATGCCGGTGGGCGTGGCGCTGAGCAATGATGACGAAGTGGCCGACCTGGAGTCCGATCTGCCGCGCCTCAGCCTGGTGTCGCTGGCCTTCCCCAAGTGGACCGACGGCCGTGCCTACAGCCAGGCGCACCTGCTGCGTTCGCGCTACCGCTTTGGCGGCGAGCTGCGCGCCACCGGCGAGGCACTGGTCGACATGCTGCCGCTGATGAAACGCACCGGTTTCGACGCCGTAGTCCTGCGGCGTGACCAAGACATCGAAGCCGCGCACCGCGCACTCGCGTTCTTTGCCGGGCACTACCAGGGCGACGTCAAAGAACATCGCCCCTTGTTCGCCCGGCCGGCCGGCGAGGAATACCCCGACGCGACAGATTTCAACCAGGCAGGGTCCGCCATATGAGCGCCATTTCGCTGTATGACCGGCTGACGCCGGAGTTCGACAGCCGTGTCGCCCACGCCGCCCTGCTGCTGAAGCAGGCCGCGGCCGAACATGCTGGCCACGTCGTGCTGGCCACCAGCCTGGGCGCCGAAGACATGGTGCTGACCGATCTGATCGCGCGCCACCAGATCGGCATGGCCATCGGCACGCTGGAAACTGGCAAGCTGCACGCGCAGACCGTCGAGCTGATCCCGCGCATCGAACAGCGCTACGGCCTGAAGGTCGAGGTTTACCGGCCCGAGGCCGACGCGGTGATCCACTTCGTCAAGCAGCATGGCGAGAAGGCCATGTACGAAAGCATCGACTTGCGCAAGGGCTGCTGCGGCATCCGCAAGCTGGAGCCGCTGTCGCGCATGCTGAAAGACCGCTCGGCCTGGGTCACCGGCCTGCGCCGCGAGCAGTCCAACAACCGCGGCGACGTGCCTTTCGTCGAAACCGACGACAAGGGCCGCATCAAGTTCAACCCGCTGGCCGACTGGACCTGGAACGACGTGTGGCACTACATCGCCGTGAACGAGGTTCCGTACAACCCGCTGCACGACGAGTTCATGCCCAGCATCGGCTGCGAGCCTTGCACGCGTGCGATC
>DASQOS010000379.1:0-2521 GCA_035644375.1 Rhizobacter sp. | reverse complement strand
TTCGTACCAGCCGACCTGCCAACGCAGAGGCCCCGTGGACGCATCTGCCTGCAGCGGCGAAACGACAAGACGCGATGAACCCTGCGCCGCCACGCGCAGGCATCGCACACCGATTGCCGAATGGAAAACTGCCTAGGTACTCTCATGAACAAGCCCAGAGAACTCCTGTTCGAATCGATCGCTCACCGGCTCGACAAGAGCGATCCGGCGAGCCCGACGCTGGGACGCAACTACCGCTGCGTTTGCAAGCGGCCGATCTTCTTTCGCAACAGCCAATGCCTGGCTTGCAAGAGGCCGCTCGGTTACGAGCCGCACCATGCATGGCTGCTGCCGCTGCAAGCCGGCCCCGTGGCGGGCACCTGGCAAGCCATTGGCGAAAACGGAGCAGGCCAGCCGGTGTACCGGCGCTGCGCCAACTTCGACAGCGCCGCAGGCTGCAACTGGCTGGTCGGCACGCAAGACGGCGACCCAGCCGAACAGGTGCGGTGCATGGCCTGCCGCTTGAACCGGATGATTCCGGACCAGTCGATCGAACGCAACCGCCATCGGTGGCGCCAGATCGAGGTCGCCAAGCGGCGCCTGGTGTCGGCGCTGCTGTTGCTCGGCCTGCCCGTCAAGTCGCGCCATGAAGACCCGCAGCACGGCCTGTGCTTCGACCTGCTGAGCCCGACCCCGACGGCGCCGCGGGTGCTCACCGGACATGAAAACGGACTCATCACGCTGAACGTCGAAGAAGCCGACGACGCGATTCGCGAAAAGACACGCGCGGCCATGCATGAGCCTTATCGAACCTTGCTCGGCCATTTTCGGCACGAGGTCGGCCACTACTACTGGGAACGCCTGGTCGATCAGACGCAATGGCTGCCGGAATTTCGCCGGATCTTCGGCGACGAGCAGCAAGACTACGCACAGGCCTTGAAGCGGCACTATCAATCCGGCGCTCCGGCCGACTGGGCGCTTCACCATGTGAGCGCGTATGCATCGTCGCACCCCTGGGAAGACTGGGCCGAAACCTGGGCCCACTACCTGCACATGATGGACACCATGGACACGACGCTGGGCTTCGGCATCGACATGAACGCCGCCGAACAGAACAATGAAATGTTCACCGCGGCAGCCTTGTACAAGCCCGACGACGAAGGCGCCGAGAACTTCTTGCGTTTCATCAACGCCTGGGTCGGCGTGAGCGGCATGATGAACGAGCTGGCGCGCAGCATGGGGCAATCCGATCTGTACCCTTTCGTGCTGCCGGCCGAAGCGGTCGGCAAGCTTCAGTTCATCCAGCTCGTGGTGATGCAGGCACGCGATCAGGGCGCAGCGCTCGAGGTGCCGGCGCCGGTCGGCACCCCGGCCGCAGCGCCTCCCGAATCCGCCGGCGAGAGCGTCGCGGCAGCGTCCGGCCGACAGGTTCCGCAGGCCGCTGAAGCGGGCCGATTGCGAGCGGAAGAAACCGTTTCGCAAGCCCCTGGCTCCGCTTGACATCGGCCCACAGGCCCTGGGCAGGCGGAAGGGAATTTCGTGCATTGCTTCGCACTCCGCAGCCGCCCGTGCCCCCTGTTGCACCCGCTTCGCACGGGTGTCACAGAGCCGACTTATGGTCTTCGTTCCACGCCACCCGAACCCCGGGTGTGTGATCCTTGACACTTGCCCCCGCTCGACCCTCCAAGGTGTTCGCTCAGCCAGCCACGTTGAGCGGCCATGACCCAGAGCGCGAGGCCGAAAGGCGAGCCGTTGAAATACAAGACCGGTGACGAATCAGGCCCTGTGTCGAGAATATTGCGGGACGGTTCGCTGTCCCCCGTGTTTCAGCCGATCGTCAGCATGCGTGACGGTTCGATCTACGCACACGAGGCCTTGATACGGGGGCCCAAGGGCATGCCATTGCAAATGCCCGACGCGCTCCTTGCCGCTGCGCGCAAGGAAGGGCTGCTGCTCGATTTCGAAATCGCGTGCATGTCTTCGGCATTGGCGAGCTGGTCTGCCTTGCGCCAGTCCGGTCGCTTGTTCGTGAACCTCAGTGCCTCGGCCCTGCTGCAGATGATTCGCGCCCAGTCGCCCGAGGCCATTCTTCAGTCGGTGCGCGCCCTGGGCCTGCAGCCGCGCATGCTGGTCATCGAAATCACCGAGCACGAGCACGTCGCCGACATCCCCGCGCTGGACGACGCGGTTCAGCAATTCCATGCCGCCGGTGTCATGCTGGCGCTGGACGACTTCGGAGATGGCCGGTCGAGCCTTCGCCTGTGGTCGGAGCTGCGACCCGACATCGTCAAGATCGACAAGCACTTCACCGCCGGCCTGAGCCGACACGCGAAGAAGCTGCAAACCCTTCGCGCCTTGATGCAGATCGCCGAAGTCTTCGGAAGCACGCTGGTGGCCGAAGGGATCGAGACCGCCGAGGACCTGCGGGTCGTCCGCGATCTGGGGATCGGACTGGGCCAAGGCTATTTCATGGGGCGTCCTCAGCCCTCGCCGCGGACCGAGATCGACACCGAGGCCTCGACGGTGCTGAGAGACCAGCGCG
>DASQOS010000378.1:0-8430 GCA_035644375.1 Rhizobacter sp. | reverse complement strand
CCTCCGAACCCGAGGCGACGGCAGCGGCCGGTGCCGCGGGCGCACTGCAGCTGCGGGCCAGCGCTCCATCTTGGATCGAAGTGGTGGACGGCCGCGGCTTGCCCTTGCTGTCGCGCATGCTGCAACCCGGAGAAGCCGTGGGATTGGATGGGGTATCGCCGTTGCGCGTCAGAATCGGCAATGCCAGCGCCACCACGGTCCTCTTCAAGGGCAAGGTGGTCGACCTGACGCCCGGCCGAGACAACGTGGCCAAGCTTGAATTGAAGTGAAACCTGCGCGCCGCTTGCGGAGCTCATCATGACCCACGCCAGACCCGTTCTTGACGCTTTCATCGAACCTGCCAAAGCCCGTGCCCGGCACGCCAGGCAGGCCGAGGTGCGCTGGGGCAACAGGGTGGTCACGCTGGGAGGCGACGCACCGGTTCGCGTGCAGTCGATGACCAACACCGACACGGTCGACGTGATCGGCACGGCGATCCAGGTCAAGGAATTGGCGATCGCCGGATCTGAGATGGTGCGCATCACGGTCAACACGCCCGAAGCGGCCGAAGCCGTGCCGCACATCCGCGATCAGCTCGACCGCATGGGCATCGATGTGCCGTTGATCGGCGACTTTCACTACAACGGGCACCGGCTGCTGACCGACTTTCCGGCCTGCGCCGAGGCTCTGTCCAAGTACCGGATCAACCCCGGCAACGTGGGCAAGGGCGACAAACGCGATCGCCAGTTTGCACAGATGGTGGAGGCGGCGGCCAAGTACAACAAAGTGGTTCGCATCGGCGTCAACTGGGGCAGCCTCGACCAGGAGTTGCTGACCCAGATGATGGATGACAACGCCAAGCTCGCCGATCCATTCGAGCCGCAGCAGATCATGTACCGCGCCATCATTGTCTCGGCCATCGAGTCAGCGCGCCGCGCCGAAGAGGTGGGCCTGAGCGCCAACCAGATCGTGTTGTCCTGCAAGATGTCGGGTGTGCAAGATCTGGTGAGCGTCTACCGCGCGCTGGCCCAGCGCTGCGACTATGCGCTGCACCTGGGGCTGACCGAAGCCGGCATGGGCACCAAGGGCACGGTGGCATCGGCCGCGGCCTTGGCGCTTTTGCTGCAGGAAGGCATCGGCGACACGATTCGCGTGTCGCTCACGCCGCAGCCAGGCGAGGCACGCACGCAGGAAGTCGTGGTGGCGCTGGAAATCCTGCAGTCGCTCGGCCTGCGTTCGTTCAACCCGAGTGTCACCGCGTGCCCCGGTTGCGGCCGCACCACCAGCACCACGTTCCAGGAAATGGCCAAGCAGATCGACGACTACCTGCGCGATCAGATGCCGGTCTGGCGTGTCCGCTACCCGGGTGTCGAGAAGATGAAGGTGGCTGTGATGGGCTGCATCGTCAACGGCCCCGGCGAGAGCAAGCACGCCGACATCGGCATCAGCCTGCCCGGCAACGGTGAAGCGCCGGCTGCGCCGGTGTTCATCGACGGCGAAAAGGCCTTGACCTTGCGCGGCGAGAACATCGCCCGCGAATTCCAGACCCTGGTCGAAACTTACATTGAGAAGCGCTACGGCACCGCGACGGCGCAGCAAGCCACCACGCCGGGCTGAGCGATCTGAACCGGCCCGGAGCCGTTGACGCCGCTGTCGCCACGGACAGCGTCCCTTTTCCTGAACCTTGTCTTCTATGGCCGAAACCTCTCAACCCGCCCTTCAAGCTGTGAAAGGCATGAACGACATCTTGCCGCCCGAATCGGCGCGCTGGGTGTGGCTCGAAGACAAACTGCGTTCGCTGATGGCGCGCTATGGCTACGCCAACATCCGCACCCCCATCGTCGAACCGACGGCCTTGTTCGTGCGCGGCTTGGGCGAAGTGACCGACATCGTCGAGAAGGAGATGTACTCCTTCGAGGACGCGATGAATGGCGACAAGCTGACGCTGCGGCCCGAGGCCACGGCGGGCGTGGTGCGCGCGGTGATCGAACATTCACTGCTGCACGACGGCGGCAAGCGCCTGTACTACGTGGGCCCCATGTTTCGCCATGAGCGCCCACAGAAGGGTCGCTACCGGCAGTTCCATCAGATCGGCGCCGAGGCGCTCGGTTTTGCCGGCCCCGATGTCGATGCCGAACTGATCCTGTTGTGCCGCGCGCTCTGGCGCGAGCTGGGTCTGGTCGAAGGGCGCGATGTGCGGCTGGAGTTGAACTCCCTTGGCCAGCCGCCTGAACGCCTGGCGCATCGCCAGGCCTTGATCGCCCACCTCAAATCGCACGCCCATTTGCTGGATGAAGAGGCCAGGCGCCGCCTGCACACCAATCCCTTGCGCATCCTCGATACCAAGAATCCGGCGATGCAGGCGGTGGTCGAGGCCGCGCCCAAGCTGATGGATTTTCTGGGCGAAGCTTCGCTGACCCACCTGCAAACGGTGCGCGACGTGCTCGATGCGGCCGGCTTGGCCTACCGCATCAACCCGCGGCTGGTGCGCGGCATGGACTACTACAACCTCACGGTGTTCGAGTGGGTCACCGACCGCCTCGGGTCCCAGGGCACCGTCTGCGGAGGCGGCCGCTATGACCTGCTGATCGAGCAACTGGGCGGCAAAAGCGCGCCGGGCGTCGGCTGGGGCTTGGGCATCGAACGGCTGCTGTTGCTGGTTGAAGAAGCCGGCGTGGCGCCGGCGCCGGCAGCGCCGCTGGTCTATGCCGTGCTGCCCGACGCGAAGCAGCTGGCGCTGGCGATGACCACGCTCGAGGCCCTGCGCCAGATCGGTGTGTCGGTGCTGATGCACGCCGGAGGCCACAGCATGAAGGCGCAGTTCAAGCGCGCCGATGGCAGCGGCGCGCGCTATGCGCTCATCTTTGGACAAGATGAACTTTCGCGTGGCGAAGTGGCACTCAAGTCCTTGCGTGATCCGCAGGCGCCGCAGCGAACGCTGGCACTCGCCGCTGTTTCGCAATGGGGCGTGGAACTGCTCAACGCATAATCCTCGATCCGTCTGAAAGCATCCAATTCAATGGCCACGCATCTCGATCTCGACGAACAAGAACAACTCGACCAGCTCAAAGCCTTCTGGAAACAGTACGGCAACCTCATCACCTGGGTGCTGGTGCTGGTGCTCGGCGGTTATGCCGCATGGCAGGGTTGGAACTGGTATCAGCGCGACCAGGCCTTCAAGGCCGGTGCGATGTTCGACGAACTCGACAAGGCGGCCCAGGCCGGCGACGCGCAAAAAAGCGCGCGTGTGTTTGCCGACATGAAAGAGCGTTTCCCGCGCACGGCATTCACCGAACAAGCGGCATTGCTCGCCGCCAAGGTGCAGTTCGAGAAGGGTCAGCCCGATGCCGCGCGTGCCTCGCTCACCTGGGCCAGCGAAAACGCGCTGGAATCCGCCTACAAGACCGTCGCCCGCCTGCGTCTGGCAGGCATCTTGCTCGATGAAAAGAAGTACGACGAAGCGCTGAAGCAGCTCGATGGCGCCGATGCCAAGGAGTTCGCTGCGCTGGTTGCCGATCGCCGAGGTGACATCCTGCAGGCCCAGGGCAAGAAGGACCAAGCCAAGGCGGCTTACCTGCAAGCCTGGAAGACGATGGACGAGACGGTGGAATACCGCCGCTTGGTGGAGGCCAAGCTGGCCGCCTTGGGCGCAGCGCCAGAGGCTGACAAGGCTGTGGCCGCGAGCGCCGGAGTCGCGAAATGAGGCTGAGGTCGCGCGTCCGCTGCCTCGGTGCCGTGAAGTTGGCGCTGCTCGGCTGGTTCAGCGTGCTGCTGCTGGCCGGTTGCTTCACCGGTCCGACGAAGCCCGACCCCACGCCGCTGGAGCCGCTGACCCCGCGCGTGGCCGGACGCCAGGTCTGGAAGCACCGCGTGGGCAAGGTCGACTTTCCGTTGTCGGTGGCCGTCAACGGAAGCCAGTTCACGCTGGCCAGTGACGACGGAACGGTCACGGCGCTGCTGGCAGACAACGGCAAGGAGCTGTGGAGCACCGATGTCGGAACCAAGCTGAGTGCCGGCGTGGGCAGCGACGGCCGTTTTGCGAGCGTGGTGACGCAAGACAACGAACTGGTCACGCTGGACAACGGCAAGCTGGCCTGGCGCAAGCAATTGCCATCGCGCGTGACCACCGCGCCGCTGGTGGCGGGCGAGCGTGTCTTCGTGCTTGGCGTCGATCGGTCGGTGCAGGCTTTCGACGTGCTCGATGGCCGCAAGCTGTGGACGTTTCTGCGCCCGAGCGACGCTTTGACACTCTCCAAGCCGGGTGTCATTGCCGCATTCAAGGACACCTTGCTGGTGGGGCAGGGTGCCAAGCTCGCCGGCCTCGACCCACTGAAGGGCAGCTTGCGCTGGGAGGCGACGCTGGCGTCGCCGCGCGGCACCAACGAGGTGGAGCGCTTGGCCGATCTGCTGGCGCCAGCCACGCGCGTGGGCGACATCGTGTGCGCCCGCGCATTTCAGTCGGCGGTGGCGTGTGTCAATGCCGAGCGTGGCAGCCTGGTGTGGACACGCAATACGGGCGGTGTCGACGGCATTGGTGCCGACGATCAAATGGTCGTCGGCGCAGACGCCTCCGACCGCCTCACCGCGTGGCGGGCGGCAGATGGCACGGTGGCATGGACCGTCGACAAGCTGCTTTACCGCGACCTGAGCGCACCGCTCGGCGTCGGCAAGACCTTTGTGGTGGGCGACATCGAGGGCATGGTCCATTGGTTGTCGCGCGATGCCGGCGAACCCGTGTTGCGCTTGCCCACCGATGGCAGTCCGATTCGTGTGGCGCCGGTGGCTGCGGGGCTGACCTTGCTGGTGGTCACGCGCGACGGCGGCGCATTCGCTTTCCGTCCCGAATGATGGCGGCGCGAAAGCCCGCGGCATGAAGCCAGTCATTGCTGTGGTCGGGCGCCCCAACGTGGGCAAGTCGACGCTGTTCAACCGCATGACCAAAAGCCGCGATGCCATCGTGGCTGACTTCGCGGGCTTGACGCGCGACCGCCACTACGGTGACGGACGCCTGGGTGACCGCGAGTTCATCGTGGTCGACACCGGCGGGTTCGAGCCCGAGAGTTCGACCGGCATCGTCAAGGAAATGGCCAAGCAGACACGCCAGGCCGTGGCCGAGGCGGATGCCGTGGTCTTCGTGGTCGACGTTCGGGCAGGTGTGTCGGCGCAAGACCATGACATTGCGCGCTACCTGCGCTCGGTCAACAAAAAAGTTTTCCTCGCGGCCAACAAGGCCGAGGGCATGGTCGACTCGCCGCTGCTTGGCGAATTTTACGAACTTGGCATTGGCGAGCCGCACCCGATTTCGGCAGCCCACGGCCAAGGCATCCGCAGTTTGCTCGATGCGGCGCTGGCCGACTTCGTGTTTGATGAAGAGCCCGCTGTGCCGCAAGAGGGCGCTCCGATCCGTCTGGCCGTGGCGGGGCGTCCCAACGTCGGCAAGTCGACGCTGATCAACACGTGGCTGGGTGAGGAACGGCTGATCGCATTCGACCAGCCTGGCACCACGCGCGATGCGATCACCGTGCCCTTCGAGCGCCACGGCCAGAAATTCGAACTGATCGACACCGCGGGCCTGCGCCGCAAGGGCAAGGTGTTCGAGGCGATCGAGAAGTTCTCGGTGGTCAAAACCTTGCAGGCAATAGCCGACGCCAACGTCGTGCTGCTGCTGCTGGACGCCACCCAGGGCGTGACCGATCAGGACGCACACATTGCGGGCTACATCCTCGAAAGCGGCCGTGCGGTGGTGTTGGCGGTCAACAAGTGGGATGCGGTGGACGACTATCAGCGTGAAACGCTGGAGCGCTCGATCGCGCAACGGCTCGCGTTCTTGCGGTTCGCACCGGTGCTGCGCATCTCGGCCATCAAACGCCAGGGGCTGGGACCGGTGTGGCAGGGGATTGCCGACGCCCATGCGTCGGCCAATTGCAAGATGTCGACGCCGGTGCTGACACGGTTGTTGCAAGAGGCGGTGGAATTCCAGACGCCCAAGCGGGCCGGCGCGTTCCGCCCCAAACTGCGCTATGCCCACCAAGGGGGCATGAACCCGCCGGTCATCGTGATCCACGGCAACTCGCTGGATCACGTCACCGCCGTCTACAAGCGCTTTCTGGAAGGCCGTTTTCGGGCGCATTTCAAGCTCGTCGGCACCCCGCTTCGCATCGAGATGCGCTCTTCACACAACCCCTTTACCGACAAAGACTAGGCCCTTCGAGGGCGATTGAGTTGGCTCGCACAGGGCTGTGTTAACGTGCCAGCCTCCATCACTTTCCATCACGGAGCATATCGTGAGCAACAAAGGGCAGCTTCTACAAGACCCATTTTTGAACCTGCTTCGCAAAGAGCATGTTCCGGTGTCGATCTACCTTGTGAACGGCATCAAACTTCAAGGACACATCGAGTCCTTCGACCAATACGTGGTGTTGTTGCGCAACACTGTGACGCAGATGGTCTACAAGCACGCCATTTCCACCGTGGTACCGGGTCGAGCGGTGAACTTCCACGCCGCGGAGACCCCGGAACAAAGCTGAAGCCTGCGTCGCGTTTGGCCAGGCGGTGCACGCTTTGACAGTCGCACCCACCGCGGCTTGGGCAGCGGACGATTTGCCGCGGGCCATCTTGGTTGGCGTCGATTTTGGCGGCGCCGCGCATTTCGATGCCAGCCTGGACGAACTGGCGCTGCTGGCTGAATCAGCGGGCGACATGCCCGTGGCCCGTGTCATTGCCCGTCGCAAGGCAGCCGACCCCGCCTTCTTCGTTGGATCAGGCAAGGCCGACGAAATCAAGGCCTTGGTGCAAAGCCATCGTGCCGAGGCCGTGCTCTTCGATCAGGCGTTGTCGCCAGCGCAGCAGCGCAATCTCGAGCGGCATCTGGGCGTGGCGGTCGCGGACCGGACCATGCTGATCCTTGAAATATTTGCAGCGCGTGCGCAAAGCCATGAAGGCAAACTGCAAGTGGAACTGGCGCGTCTGCAATATCTGTCGACGCGCCTGGTGCGTCGCTGGAGTCACCTGGAACGCCAACGCGGCGGAATCGGCACGCGAGGCGGCCCCGGCGAAGCCCAGATCGAACTGGACAAACGCATGATTGGCGAGCGTATCAAGTCGGTCAAGGAACGCCTCGAGCGGGTGAAACGCCAACGTGGCACGCAGCGTCGTTCGCGAGAGCGCAGCGGTACGTTTCGCGTCTCGCTGGTGGGCTATACCAACGCCGGCAAGTCCACCTTGTTCAATGCGCTGGTCAAGGCGCGCAGCTATGCGGCCGACCAGCTGTTTGCGACGCTCGACACCACCACCCGCCAGATGTATCTGGCCGATGCGGGTCGATCGGTCTCGTTGTCGGACACTGTCGGTTTCATCCGCGATCTGCCGCACAGATTGGTAGAAGCTTTTGAGGCCACGCTGCAAGAATCGGTCGATGCCGATTTGTTGTTGCACGTGGTGGACGCCGCCAGCCCGGTGCTGGACGAGCAGATGGCTGAAGTGGACCGCGTGCTGCGTGAAATCGGTGCTGCGGGAGTGCCACAGATACGGGTGTACAACAAGCTGGACAATTTGAGCGATTTGAAGCGTCCGCTTGTGCTCCATGACGTGATGGAATTGGAGGGCGGTGTTCGTGTGCCCCGGGTATTCGTCAGTGCCTTGCAGGCTGAGGGTTTGCCCGAGCTTCGGCGCCTTCTTTCCGCGGCGGTCGCGGGCACTTTACAGTCCGACTTGAACTCGATGGATGCACCCTCATTTGTTGCCGAGCCGAGTGCGGCGCCTGGGCTTTCCCCTTCAGACCGAGAGAGAATCTTCTTAACAAGACCATGACCAAGAGCCGAACATCTTCAACCCCAGGCAGCCTGAGCGAGCGTGTGCACGACTTGGCCGCTGCAGCGGGGGCTTTGCTGAGCGGTGTGAGCCTTGCCGGCCGCCGCCGAGTGGGGCTTTCGGATCCGATGCTCAACAGTGGCGGCGGGCGCGGCGATGGTCCTCCCGATCTGGATGAACTGTGGCGCGACTTCAATCGCAAGCTGAGCGGTTTGTTCGGCGGTAAAAAAGGCGGGTCTCGCAACACTGGCCCGAGCGGCGGCGGCCCCAACTTTCAACCCGACATGAAGAGCGCGGGACTCGGCGTCAGTCTGATTGCCGGTGTGGTGGTGCTGATCTGGGCAGGCAGTGGATTTTTCATCGTGCAAGAAGGCCAACAGGCGGTGGTCACGTCTTTCGGCAAATACAGCCACACGGTGGACGCCGGTTTTACCTGGCGCTTTCCCTACCCGTTCCAGGCACATGAAACCGTGGCCGTGACGCAGCTGCGTTCGGTGGAGGTCGGGCGCAATGCCGTGGTGCAGGCCACCGGCTTGCGTGAATCGTCGATGCTCACGCAGGACGAAAACATCGTCGATATCCGGTTCACGGTCCAGTACCGACTGAAGAATGCGCGAGAGTATCTGTTCGAGAACCGCAACC
>DASQOS010000377.1:0-3154 GCA_035644375.1 Rhizobacter sp. | reverse complement strand
CCGACACGGCGCCGCCTCCGGCACAGCCCACCCCCTGCGCGAGCCTCAGCGGCCAGACACTGGGCGGCGCCACCCTCAGCAGTGCGACGACCGTGGCGGCGGCACCGGGCATCGGCGAGTACTGCAAGGTCGCCGGCTCGGTCCGGCCGGGATTCAATTTCCAGGTCAATCTGCCGACCACCTGGAACGGCAAACTGCTCTACAACGGCGGCGGTGGCTGGGACGGGGTGCTCTCGCTGGTCCCCGATGCCTCGACGGCCAGCTACGTCACGGTGGCGTCGAACGGCGGCCATGTGGGGGCCAGCGGGCTGGACGGCTCGTTTGCATTGAACAACCCCCAGGCCCAAAAAGATTTCGGCTACCTCTCGGTTCACACCACCTTGCTGGTGGCCAAAGAAATCGTTCGCAAGCGTTACGGCAGCGATGCCCAGCGGCACTACTTCCAGGGCTGTTCCAACGGCGGGCGCGAGGCGCTGATCCAGGCCAGCCGCTACCCGAACGACTACGACGGCATCGTGTCCATCGCGCCGGCCTACACCTTCACCGAGTTGTTCCAGGCGTTTGTCCGCAATGCGCAGGCGGTGAGCGCGCCCGGCGCGGCCATCAACGCCGCCAAGGCCACGGCGATTGCGAACGCGGTCGTGGCGCAGTGCGATGCCCTCGACGGCGTGGCCGATGGCATCGTGAGCTGGCCGCAGGCCTGCAGTTTCGACCCCGCCACGCTGCACTGCACCGCGGCCGACAACGACAGCTGCCTCAGCACGGCGCAGGTGGCCGCCGCGAAAACCATTTATTCGGAATACAAGGACGCCAGCGGCAACTCGGTCTACCCCGGCTGGGACGCGGGCGGCGAAGACCAGGGCTGGCCGGGCTGGGTCACCAACCCGCCCACCGATCCGCGCGGCGCACAGTTCGTGTTTGCCGATGGCCTGGTCAAGTACTGGCTGACCAGCAACCCCGCCTTCGATAGCTTGACGTTTGCGCCGGCCGGCTACCAGCCGCAACTGGCGGCGGCCGCGGCCACGCTGGATGCCAGCCCCGACCTGTCGGCCTTCTTCGGCCAAGGGCACAAGCTCGTGCTGCTGCACGGTACCAACGACTGGGCCATCAGCTACAAGGGGTCGGTCAAGTACTTCAACAACGTGGCCACGGCGTCCGGCGGCGCGCCGGTGCGCGATGCGGCGATGGAGTTCTTCTTGCTGCCCGGCGTGCAGCACTGCGGTGGCGGCGCGGGCCCCTACCTGATCGATGCGCTTGAAGCCACCACGCAGTGGGTCGAAACTGGTGTGCGGCCATCGTCGCGCAAGCTCAGTGTGTGGAAGCCGAACCCGACGACCGGGCAGCTGATGCTGTCGCGGCCGCTGTGCCGGTACCCGAGCTTTCCCAAATACAAGGGCTCCGGCGACGTCAATTCAGCCAGCAGTTTCAGTTGCGCCACGTCTTGAATCAAAATCGCTTCTCCGTGTCTACCGGCAGCCTTCCGTGACCGTTCGAGAAATCCTCAAGATGGGCGACCCGCGCTTGCTGCGCATCGCCAAGCCGGTGCAGCAGTTCAACACCCCCGAGTTGGACGCGCTGGTCGCCGACCTGTTCGAGACCATGCACGCCGCACAAGGCGCCGGCCTGGCCGCGCCGCAGATCGGCGTCGATCTGGCGCTGGTGATCTTCGGCTTCAAGAGCAACGCCCGCTACCCCGACGCGCGGCCGGTGCCCGAGACCGTGCTGATCAATCCCTTCATCACGCCGATCGGCGATGAAGTCGAAGAGGGCTGGGAAGGCTGCTTGTCGGTGCCGGGCCTGCGTGGCAAGGTGCCGCGCTTTGTCCACATTCGCTACACGGGCTTCGACCCGAAGGGCCAGCGCATCGACCGTGAAGCCGATGGGTTTCATGCGCGCGTGGTGCAGCACGAGTGCGACCACCTGATCGGTAAGTTGTACCCGATGCGGGTGCGCGATTTTTCTCAGTTCGGCTACACGAGCGTGCTGTTTCCCGAGCTCGATCCCAACCACGACGAGTGAGCCCGCAGGCTTGGGCCTGCGCTTCGTTTGCTAAGAAACGTTTCCGGCGTCAGCCGCGCAGGCCTGGCCTGCGTTGTAGCGGGGAACCCAGCGGGTTCCCTGTACTCCTACCAGCGGGGCTGACCACATGAAAACACTGCAATCCGCTTACTCGTGGCGCTCGATGCGCCGACTCAACTGGCTGTTCGGTTTGCTGCTGCTGACCTGGCTCGCGATGCCGGTGTGGGCCCAGCCTCAGTCCGATCCGCCGGACCCGCCCGACCGCGTCGGCCGTGTCTCTGAACTGGACGGGAAAGTCTGGGTCTATGCGCCCGAAAGCGGCGAGTGGATTGCCGCAGCGCGCAATCGTCCGCTGACCACCGGCGACCGGCTGTCGACCGAAAGCAATGGCCGGGCCGAAGTGCGCATCGGTTCCTCGACCAGGCTGCGTATCGATGGCAACACCGAACTCGAAGTGCTCAAACTCGACGACGCCACGGCAGCTTTTCAACTGCACAGCGGCAGCGCCGCCGTGCGTTTGCGCAGCAGCGAAGCGGCGCGCGAGTTCAGCCTGGTCACCACCGAAGGCAGCTTCAGGACCGACAGCGCCGGCAGCTACCGCTTCGACCGCTTCGACAACACCAGCCATGCGACCGTCTGGAGCGGGCAGGCGCGCTTTGAAGGCCAGAACAGCGCGCTGACCGTGCAGCAGGGGCAGCACGCCGAGTTCTGGAAGGACGACCCGGCCAAGCCGCTGCAGTATTCGCTGAGCGAACCCAGGCGTGACGGGTTTTCCGATTGGGTGGCGTCAGGCGACAGAAGCGACGACCGCAGCGCATCGACCCGTTACGTATCGCCCGAGATGACCGGTGTCGAAGACCTCGATCGCTACGGCCGCTGGGAACAGAACCCCGACTACGGCGCGATGTGGATTCCGCAGGTGGTGGTGGCCGGGTGGGCGCCGTACCGCATGGGCCACTGGGCCTGGGTCGGCCCCTGGGGCTGGACCTGGATCGACGACGCGCCATGGGGTTTCGCGCCGTTCCACTATGGCCGCTGGGTGTACTACCGCAGTGCCTGGTGCTGGACACCCGGCCGCTACGTGGCGCGGCCGGTGTATGCCCCGGCCCTGGTGGCCTGGGTCGGCGGCCCGCGC
>DASQOS010000376.1:0-2351 GCA_035644375.1 Rhizobacter sp. | reverse complement strand
ATGATCGCGCGGTTCGACACCGCCGTGATCGCGGAACGTCCGCACCTGGTGATCTGGCAATTCGGGACCAACGCCTTGATGTATGATCGGCCGCTCAATCCCGATCTGGTCGCTGCAGGCATCGCACGCCTGAAGGCGGTTGGAGTCGATGTGGTCCTGATGGATCCGCAATATGCTCCGCGCGTGCTGACGAAACCCGCCCGTGATGCGCTTATCGCGCGGATGGCCCAGACGGCGAAGGAGTACGAGGTCGACCTGCTGCACCGTTATGACATCATGCGGCATTGGCATGAGGTCGAAGGTCTGCCGTTCGAGACCTTCGTGACCCGGGATGGGCTTCACCTCAACGACTGGGGCTATGCCTGCGTGGCGAAATCGCTGGGCGTAGCCATCGCTGAAGCAACATCGCGTCCGACGAACCAGGTGGCGGCGCCGGGCAAGCGACGCTGATCCGGCTTGCGATGAGCTTACTCATCCCGCCGTTCGAGCGCTTCAAGCTCCTTGATTGCAACGTCCTCAGGCAGGCCAAGGCGCAGCAGCGTGCGGCGACCGATTTTGGCGACGTACTGGTCGCCCCGGTTGGTCATGATCACCAGGCCGATGCGTCGATCCGGTGCGATCCCGATATAGGACGACGTGTTGTCGAGGGCGCCGTTCTTGTCCACCATCGTGAGCGCGCCCGGCCGCACTTCCCACGCCAGCGCCTGCTGGAAATTCGGCTGGGCGGCGATCGGCTTGTGTGCGAGCGCGACTGCCTCGGGCAGCATGTCGGGCTCGCTCACCTCGCCAAGCTGAGCGGCCAGGAAGGTCCCCATGTCGCGCGCCGAGGAGAACATCTGCCCGGTGCCGGGCCAATGATAGAAGCTCTGCACGTTGCCGGGCTTACCCACGCGCCGGCCGTTCTCGTCGTGGTTTTGCACCACGCGCCGCATCAGCTCGGGTGGAAGCTGCGCCATCGCATTGCGGTGGTTCGGCAGGGTGGTGGAGGACAGGCCAAGCGGTTGCAGCAGCCGCTCGTTCAGCAGCTCCGCATAGGGCTTGCCAAACCGGCGTTCGAACACAATGTGCAAAAGCATATAGACGGCATGTGAATAGATGAAGTCCTTGCCCGCCTCATGGTCTTCTGGAAGCTTCCATGTCTTCAGGTATTGCATGAACTTGGGCAGGTCGTAGAAGGCATCCGGCCAGGGCGGCAGGTCCTGCGGCAAGCTCAGCCCGGATGTGTAGCTGACCAAATGGTCCAGTCTGATATTGCGGACATCGCCGGCATCTTGCAGCTCCGGGACGTATTTTCCGACCGTATCGTCAAGCGCCAGCTCGCCTTGCAGCACCGCCATCGACAGCAGCGTGGCGTCGAAGGTTTTGCCGAGTGAAGCCAGATTGAACAGCGTATCTGACGTGATCACCTTGCCGCGCGTGGCGGTTCCAAAGTTGAAGAACAGCGTGCGGCCGTCGATGCGCACCACGACCGCAGCGCCACCCGGACGATTGTCCTTCGTCAGGGCCTCGTCGAGCTCGTCCTCGACGGCCTCTTTCACCTGTCGATCGGTCAGCGCCCATGATGGGGCGGCGAGGAATGCCACCAAGGCCGCGATCAAAATGCCTTTCAGGAGTTGCATTGTTGCCCTGATGATGGGTTGCCCTGATGATGGTTTGCAGATGATGGCTTGCAAAAGTGCAGATTTACGCTCAACTCGGCTATGACCTGAGGGATGAATGCACTGCAACATGGTTCGTTCCCTATCTCCACGTGCAATTCAAGGCAAAGTGTTTCTCACTCTGCTCAAATTTTCGGCATTACCGAAACCGCTCTAAACTGCGGCGAGCGCGGTAACGAGGTCTTCGACAATATCAGCCGGATGCTCGAGGCCACATGAGAGCCGCACCAACCCGTCGCTGATGCCGAGCTCAGCGCGCGCGGCCGCTGTGAGCCGCTGGTGCGTAGTCGTTGCCGGGTGGGTGATCAGGCTCTTGGCGTCGCCGAGATTGTTGCTGATCTTGACCAGCTTGAGCGCATCCTGGAAGCGGAAGGCGCCAGCCTTCTCGCCTTTGACCTCGAACGCGACCAGCGTCGAGCCCGCCTGCATCTGCCGCTGCACGACTTCGGCCTGCGGATGATCGGGCCGGCCCGGATAGATCAGGCGTGAGACCTTGGGGTGCTCGGCGAGCGCTGTTGAAACGGTTGCCGCGGTGTCGGTCTGCCGCGCCACGCGCACCGGGAGCGTCTCAAGTCCCTTGAGCAGCACCCAGGCATTGAATGGCGACAGCGATGGCCCGGTCTGGCGAATGAGCTGGTGGATATTGTCCTGGATGAACTTCTCCGAACCCAGCACGACGCCGCCGAGGCAGCG
>DASQOS010000375.1:0-10087 GCA_035644375.1 Rhizobacter sp. | reverse complement strand
TCACCCTCACCGACGACGGCATCGGCCGCGATCCGCAGACCTGGTCGCACGGGCTCGGCTTGGGCGGGGTCAGAAAACGCGTCAAGCAGCTCGGCGGCGAAGTCGAATGGCGTGAGGCCGCGCCGACAGGCATTTGTTGCCGGGTGCTTGTTCGCCAGTTGACGCAAACCAGCTGAGCTGCGCAGGCGCGTGGCCACAAGCAGTGAGCCAAAGAAGCCGCCAAAAGAAAAAGGCCCAACTGCTTGGGCCCTTGGAATCAAATGGGGTGGCTGATGGGGCTCGAACCCACGACAACAGGAATCACAATCCTGGACTCTACCAACTGAGCTACAGCCACCGCAGGAGCAGGATTATAACGAACGACCTGCCATCGGATTACCTGGAGGCGCCTGATGCGGCGGCAGGCGCATCAGGCGGTGCCTGCGGCGCCGTCACCGCGGCCTTGAAGCGGGTCTTCAGCGCTGCGAAATAAGCCTGACCCTCTGCCGTGCCCCAGGCCTGCGCGTACTGCGCAGCGGCTTGCGTGACGTCGGCCGCTGCCGGATCGCGCCCGAGAATCTTGGTGACCTTGAGCAGCGCATAGCCTTGGTCCCCCAGGTCGACGCCAACGAAGGTGGGAAGTGTGTCGGTCGGCGCCTTCAGAACCGCATCGATCAGGGGACGGGCAAGCGTGCGGGCCTGGATGCGCGACACCGTTTGCGCCGGGCTGCCCAGATCGGTTTGAGGCGCCTGCCGCAGCGAAGAGAGCCGTGCCTCGCCATCCTTGCGCGCGAGTGCTGCGGCCTGAACCGCGGCAAGCTTCTCTTTGATGCGCGGGGTGACCTCCGACAGGGGCAGCAGCGCCGCCGGAACGTACTGCACGACACGCCCGGACACCAGTTGGTTCGGGCCGGTCTCGATCGCTTCGGTATTGCGCTTGTTGCGCAAGGTGTCGCTGCCGAACAAGGCCTCCAGGAATTTAGGCGCCGCCAGCGGTCCCTCGGCGTTGGCCACCGGCGTGCGTTGCACGCCTTTTGCGGTGTGTACTTCCAGCTTCAGTTTGTCCGCGGCAGGCTTCAGGCTGTCGGCCTGTTCGTAGACTGAATTGGTGAACTCGACCGCGGCATCCGCAAAGCGCTTTTGAGCCAGCTGCTTTTTCACTTCGTCTTCGATCTCCGCGCGCACACTTTCGAAACTGCGCTTTTCGCCACCACGAACCTGGGTCAACTGAATGATGTGATAACCGAAATCGCTTTCCACGACATTGCTGATCTCGCCGGGCTTGAGCGCATACGCCGCGTCTTCGAAGGGCTTGACCATGGCGCCACGATCGAAGAAATCGAGGTCGCCGCCTCGCCCAGCAGAGCCTGGGTCCTGCGAATTCTTGCGCGCCAGTTCAGCGAACGCCGATGGCTTCTTCCTCAGTTCGGCCAGCAATGATTCCGCTTTCGCCTTGGCTTGGCTGCGTTCTTGTGGCGCAGCCGATTTGTCGGCCTTGATCAAGATGTGGCTGGCGCGCCGTTCCTCGGGGGTGGTGTAGCGGTTTTCGTTTTCGGCGTAGTACTTGCGCAATTCGTCTTCAGAAACGGAGACGCCCTTTTTGATGGCGTCGAGGTCGAGCACCACGTATTCGATGCTGGCCTGCTCAGGCGACTGAAACTCGGCGGCATGGGCTGGGTTCTTGTAGTAGGTCTCGACCTCGGCGGCCGTGACGTTGACCTTGCCCGCGTAGTCCTGCGGGTTAAAACGCTGCAACTGAACTTCGCGCTGCTGGAACATGGCATCGAGCGCGCTGGCCGTGGACGTGGCGGGGGCGATCACCGTGCCGTTGATTCCGAACAGCACCTGTCGCAGCGCCAGCTCCTGCCGCATGCGCTGTTCAAAGCCATCGATGGTCATTCCCTGGGCGGACACCGCCGCCTGCAGTGCTTCCTTGTTTACGCTGCCATCAGGGTTGCGAAACGGAGCGAACTGCGGGTCGGTGAGATAGGTGCGCAGCAGACGCTCCTCGGTGGTCGAGAAGCCGGCCTTTTCGGCGGCTGCGAGCATGACCCGTTCACGCACCAGGCCATCCAACACCTGGCGCTTCAGCTGGGGTGTATCAAACAGCTTGGGGTCGACATTGGGCATCTGGCGCCGAACACGTTCCACCTGCTCGCGCTGTGCGGCTTCCCATTCGGTGCGCGTGATCTTGCGGCCATCGACTTTCGCAACGGTCGCCTCGCTGTTGTTCATGAAGCTGCCGTAGCCCTGGTAGACGCCGCCGCCAACGAATGCCACCACGACGAAGCCGAGGATCACTCGCAGCACCCAAGTGTGCTTACGGAAAAAATCAAACATCGAAAGCCTCTGTCGTGGAGCCGTTTGCGGCTTGGGCGCGCTATCGATCCGACGCGTGACGCCGGATCAGCACAGCCTTAAACGTGACAAAGGCGAACCAAGGTTCGCCTTCGTGTCGGGTGCGGTCTGGATTCTAGCCGAGCCCTTTTTCTGTCATCGGCTCGGGACCGGTGGTGGGTGCTGAGGGGCTCGAACCCCCGACCTACGCCTTGTAAGGGCGCCGCTCTACCAACTGAGCTAAGCACCCGAGATCGCTCCTCAGTTGACTGCGTCTTTCAGGGCTTTGCCTGGACGAAATTTAGGTACCTTGGCCGCCTTGATCTTGATGGCTGCACCGGTACGCGGATTGCGACCGGCGCGTGCTGCGCGTTTGCTGACACTGAATGTGCCAAAGCCGACCAATGACACGCTGTTGTTTTTCTTGAGCGTTGATTTCACACCGCCGATCAGGGCTTCCAGTGCGCGCGTTGCGGCCGCTTTGGAGATGTCAGCCTGCTTGGCGATGTGTTCAATCAATTCGGATTTGTTCACGAAGGTACCCCTCTAAAGGTGTCTCGAAAAGAATTTGGTGGATGATTTTGGGCCGCGCACATGGTGGCACCACGGCTCGAATCATTACAGCCGCACACCCACTCAGTGTCAAGCGCGGAAGCGGATTCTATGCGTAATCAACCGCATCCATCTGCGGGGTCTCCAGTGCTTTCTCGCTTGACAAGCCGTAATGACCGTCCTACTTGCGCCAACTCGGCAAGGCCCGCAGAACACACGGTGCGGCTTCACATGTCAGCGAGCAGATGACCGGATGACCAGCGCGACACCGGCTGCCGTGAGCGCGGTGCCCGCGAGCATGGCAAGAGTCAGTGGCTCGCCGAACAGCACCCAGGCCATGCCTGCGGTGGTCGGCGGAACCATGTACAAAAGGCTGGTGACCTGCGTTGCTGCACCGCGTTGAATCAACAGATAAAGCAGCGAACTGCCACCCAACGTGAGAACAAAAACCGACCACACCATCGCACCAATGAAGTGCGGGTGAAGCACGATGTTTTCCGTCTCCAACATCAGCAGCGGCATGCTGACCAGCAGGGCGGCCGACAACTGAACCGCACTCGCCGTGCGCACGTCGCAGGGCTCGACAAAGCGCTTTTGGTACAGCGTTCCAATCGTGATGCTGAGCAACGCGAACACCGCGAGCGACAGATTCCAAGTGGTCACCTCACCGGCCTGGAGCTTGTGCCACACCACCATGATCAGCCCGGCAAATCCAAGCGCCAGGCCAACCCATTGCGCACGCAACACACGCGCTGCGGTGAAGCTCAGCCACACCGCGGTCAGCACCGGTTGCAGGCTCACCAGCAAGGCGATCGTGCCAGCGCCCATGCCGGCCTTGACCGCAGACCACACGCCAGCCAGGTAGCCGGCATGCATCAGGCAGCCGGTGACACCCAGATGTTTCCATTGGCGGCGCCCCTGAGGCCAGGCGGCCCGCGACCACAGCGCCCATATGCAAAGGCACAGTGCCGACAGCGCATAACGCAGACAAAGAAACTTGATTGGCGGCGCGTACGGCATGCCGTAGCGGGCCACGATGAACCCGGTGCTCCAGATGAGCACAAAAATGACCGGCATTGAACGCAGCGCGCGATCACGCATCACACGTGACACCGACAAACGTTCATCGAACTCTGGCTCGAATCTCGGGCAAGGCTTTTTGCAGGTAGTACACCATCGACCAGATTGTCAGCACGGCCGAGAGGTAGATCAGCACCGTGCCCCACAAGCTGGTATCGATGACGCCGAACAGCCAACCGTGATACAGCAAAAAGGGAATCGCAATCATCTGCACCAGGGTCTTGACCTTGCCGAGCATGTGCACGGCCACACTGCGCGATGCGCCGATCTGCGCCATCCACTCGCGCAAGGCTGAAATGGCAATTTCGCGCCCGATGATCACCAGCGCAACCAAGGCATGCAGCCGGTTCAGGTGCACCAACACCAGCAGTGCGGCACACACCAGGAATTTATCGGCCACGGGGTCGAGAAAGGCACCGAACGACGAGGTCATGTTGAGCCGGCGTGCCAAGTAGCCATCGGCCCAATCGGTCAATGCCACCACCACGAACAGCACGGTGGCAATCAGGTTGCGCGCGGCCTCATCGAGGTTCAGATAGAACACCCCGACGACCAGCGGTATGGAGATGATCCGTGCCCAGGTCAGCAGCGTTGGCAGATTGAAGAACATCCGGGCATTGTGCCGAAGTTCGTCACGCGGTCATCGCACGGTACTCAATCCAGCGTTCTGGGCTTGAAGCGCTTGTCGTCGTTGAAAAGGAAGGCTTCGGAGAACTTCCAGGGTTTGGGCAGCTTCGACACATCGCCAAAAGGCGCGGCACGTCGCACGGCGTCGATGGCCATTTGCGTGGTTTCGAAAGCCTGGCTCGGCTTGCGCAGGATGTCGATGTTCTTGATGCTGCCATCGGCATTCAGCTCCATCTCCAGCACCGGAATGGCCAGCAGCATCTGCTGCGGTTTGCCCATGTAGGTGCCCTCGGGATTGGCCGCAACCATGCGTTTGGCGGCCTGTACCCTCAGTTCATTCCAGTTGCGAACCGGCCCGGGAGGCGGCAACTTGACCGCGGCAACAGGAGCCGGTTTGACAGGGGCGGCCGGCTTGGTGATCAGCGGTGCTGGCGCAGCCAGCGGCGGTGGTGGCTCGACCGTTTGGGGCGTTGAGCACCCCGCCAGCACAACGAGCCATGCCGTCGCGCCCAGCGTGCAAGCCGTCACGGGCCTCACACCCCGAACCTGTTTCGATTTGTTCATTTCAATGGAGTGCACGATAGATTTCCTCTGCCAGTTCTTTGGAGATGCCGTCCACCGTCGCGAGGTCTTCAATGCTCGCGTGGCCTACCCCTCTTGCGCCGCCAAAGCGCTGTAAAAGTTTCGCACGCTTCTTCGGGCCGATACCGGGGATGTCTTCCAGCAAACTGCCCCCGGTGCGAATACTTGCACGCTTGGCGCGCATTCCCGTGATGGCGAACCGATGCGCTTCATCGCGAATCTGCGCCACCAGCATCAGCGCCGCAGAGTCGGCGCCGAGATGGACCTTGGGGCGCCCATCGGCAAACACCAGCTCTTCCAGCCCGACTTTGCGCCCTTCGCCCTTTTCGACGCCGACGATCAATGCCAAGTCGATCCCCAGTTCTTCGAACACTTCGCGCGCCGTGCCGACCTGGCCCCGGCCGCCGTCGACCAGCACGAGGTCGGGCAAACGGGTTTCGCCGGTCTGCACTGCCGCGACCAGCTTGCTGTAGCGGCGCGACAGCACCTGGCGCATCGCGGCGTAGTCGTCGCCGCCGGTGATGCCTTCGATGTTGTAACGCCGGTACTGCGCGTTCTGCATCTTGTGGCCCTCGAACACCACGCACGAGGCCTGTGTCGCTTCACCGGCCGTGTGACTGATGTCGAAACACTCGATGCGAAACCTGTCCAGGTCTTCCACCGCCAGGTCGAGCGCCTCGACCAAAGACCGCGTTCGCGCCTGTTGCGATCCTTCTTCGGACAGCAGCCTGGCCAGCTTGATCTCGGCCCCTTGAATGCACATGTCCAGCCAGGCACGCCGCGGCTCGCGTGGCTGGTGCTGGGCCGTCACTTTGACGCCGCTGTGCAGGCACAAGGCCTCGATCAGCGCCTTGTCGACCGCATGGCTCAGGACCAGCAGCGGCGGCACGGGGCTGTCCAGGTAATGCTGGGCGATGAAGGCCTCGAGCACCTGCACCTCCGGCACCGGGTCGCTGCGTTCGTCGGCATCTTCGGCGCTCAGGGCCGTGGCGTCTTCAACGTGCGTCGGGAAATACGGCCGGTCGCCCAGATGCCGCCCGCCCCGCACCATGGCCAGATTCACGCAGGCACGGCCGCCCTGCACTTTCACGGCCAGGATGTCGGCGTCGCGTGTGTTCAGGCCGGTGTTGTCTTCCACCGACTGCTGGTGCAGCACCTTGGACAAGGCGCCGAGTTGGTTGCGAATGTCAGCCGCCTGTTCGAACTGCAACGCCTCGGCGTGGGCCATCATCCGGGCCTGCAGTGCGCCCATGACCTCTTGCTGCTCACCTTGCAAGAAGCGTTCGGCGTTGGCCACGTCGCGCGCGTAGTCGTCTGCGCTGATGTGTTGAACGCAGGGTGCCGAGCAACGGTGAATCTGGTACAGCAAGCAGGGCCGCGTGCGGTTGCTGAACACCGTGTCCTCGCAAGTGCGCAGGCGAAACACCTTCTGCAGCAGTTGGATCGATTCCTTCACTGCCCACGCACTCGGGTACGGGCCGAAGTAGCGATGCCGCCGGTCCACCGCACCGCGGTAATACGCCAGCCGCGGATACATGTGCGAGGCGATCTTCAGGTAGGGGTAGCTCTTGTCGTCGCGAAACAGGATGTTGTAACGCGGGTTGAGCGTCTTGATCAGGTTGTTTTCCAGCAGCAGCGCTTCGGCCTCCGAGCGCACCACCGTCGTCTCCAGCCGCACGATCTTTCCGACCATGTGGCCGATGCGCGAACCCCCGTGGTTCTTCTGAAAATAGCTCGACACCCGCTTCTTCAAGTCGCGAGCCTTGCCGACGTACAGCAGCGCACCCTGCGCATCGAAATAGCGGTACACGCCCGGCAGCGCCGGCAGCGCGGCCACGTCGCTGAAAAGCTGTTCACGCGATGGGTCCGGCGGCAGGCTTTCGGGCTGCGGTGGCGTGTGTTCGGTCATGGAATCGGCCATTGTGCCGTCCCCGGATAATTCAACAATGCAATGGGATGTGTTCTGTCGAGTCATCGACAACTTCGGCGACATCGGCGTGTGCTGGCGCTTGTCGGCCGACCTCGCGGCGCGCGGCGAATCGGTGCGCTTGTGGGTCGACGATCCGTCGGCACTGGCCTGGATGGCGCCCACCGGTGCCGCCAGCGTCAGCGTACAGGCCTGGACAGATCCGCTGCCCAACCTCACGCCGGGCGACGTGGTGATCGAGGCCTTCGGGTGTGAGATCCCGCCTCGCGTCGTGCAGCGGATGTCCGAGGCGACACCGGCTCCGACGTGGATCAACCTCGAATACCTGAGTGCCGAGGCCTACGTCGCGCGCAACCACCGCTTGCCCTCACCACAACTCAGCGGGCCGGGCCGGGGCCTGAGCAAATGGTTTTTCTATCCCGGTTTCAGCCCGGCCACTGGAGGCCTGATCCGGGAGCCCGGGCTGCTTGACGCGCGGCGTCGGTTCTCCCGCGAAGGCTGGCTGCGAAGCCACGGCATCGCGCCGGAACCGAACCAACGGCTGATCAGCCTGTTCAGTTACGACAACCAGGCGTTGCCTGGTTTGTTGAGGTCGCTGTCAGGCGCACCGGCGTTGCTCTTGGTGACTGCCGGCGCAGCCGCCGCGCTGCCGAATTTTCCCGCCTCGGTGCAAACTCAGCACCTGCCGTACCTGTCGCAGACCGACTACGACCGCCTGCTGTGGTCGTGTGATCTGAACCTGGTTCGCGGCGAGGATTCGTTGGTTCGCGCGTTGTGGGCCGGGCAGCCATTCATCTGGCAGATATACCCGCAGACCGACGCAGCCCACGCGATCAAGCTCGACGCTTTTTTGAGCCTCTTTTTGGCCGGCATGCCGGCCGCCGAGGCGGCAGGTCTTCGCGGGTGCTGGGCGGCATGGAACCATTTGCCCCCTCTGACCAACCAAACTCCCTCCTGGGCCCACTGGTCTGCCCACTGCGCGCGCTGGCGCGACCATCTCGCCACCCAGGCGGACTTGACCAGCCAGCTGCTGGGTTTTGCCCGAGAAACACGCTAAAATCGCTGGCTTTGCGCGCCTCGGTTGATTTTTCCGACACGCGCCATTGAGCCCCCTAGAACGCATTATTGAACCTCACGCAGAACACCCGCTCTGCCTGCAACGTACACGGAAATCTCCATGAAGATCGCACAGGAA
Organism: Rhizobacter sp.; assembly: GCA_035644375.1. GTDB lineage: Bacteria > Pseudomonadota > Gammaproteobacteria > Burkholderiales > Burkholderiaceae_C > Rhizobacter. Next base: position 1,808 of record DASQOS010000375.1, on the reverse strand, counting down.
ATTCGCGCCGGCAACGTCATCATGCACAACAAAGACCCGATGGTCGTGCTGAAGACCGAATACAGCCGCGGCGGCCGCAACTCCGCCACCGTGCGCATGAAGCTCAAGAGCTTGCTGAACAGCTCCGGCACCGAAGTCGTTTTCAAAGCCGACGACAAGATGGACCAGGTCATTCTCGACAAGAAGGAGTGCACCTACTCCTACTTCGCCGACCCGATGTACGCGTTCATGGACGCCGAATACAACCAGTTCGAAGTCGAATCCGAAAACATGGGCGACGCGATCCAGTACCTGGAAGACGCGATGCCCGTGGAAGTGGTGTTCTACGACGGCAAGGCCATTTCGGTCGAGCTGCCAACCAGCCTGGTGCGCGAGATCACCGAGACCGAACCCGCTGTCAAGGGCGATACTTCGGGCAAGGTCTTGAAGAACGCCAAGCTGGCCACCGGCTTCCAGATCTCCGTGCCGCTGTTCGTGCAGACCGGCGACAAGGTTGAAATCGACACCCGCACACACGAGTACCGCAAGCGCGTCTGACACGCTTCACCCCGATCGAAAAAGGGCACCCGCGTGCCCTTTTTCATTTTGCCGAGGTCAATGCATGAGCTTTGACACATCACCGCCGTCACAACGCCGTCTCGAATGCGGCAGGCACTGTATCGCCTGCTGATCTGGCTGCCCTTGCAAGCCGGCACATGAAGACAGAACCCATCGTGCCGGCCGAACTGAGCACCACGGCCGGTGGGCTGCCCTTCAGCACGGCCTTCGACGACGTCTACCATCCGCACGTGGACGCCTTCTTGCAGGCACGCCAGGTCTTTCTGGCCGGCAACGGCCTGCCGGAACGCTGGAGAGGCCGCGATCGCTTCGTGGTGCTGGAAACGGGCTTTGGCCTGGGCCACAATTTTCTTGCCACCTGGGACGCCTGGCGCGCCGACCCGGCTCGCTGCAGGCACTTGGTGTTCGTGTCGATCGAACGGCATCCGCTGCAGCGCGATGCCCTGGCCGCGGTGCATGAGCGGTCGTCGCGGCCAGAGATCGCTCGGCAACTTGTCGATTCCTGGCCACCGCTCACCCCCAACCTGCACCGTGTTGCCTTCGAGAACGGGCAGGTGGAACTGCTGCTGGCGCTGGGTGACGTGGACGCCTGGCTGCCCGAGCTGGTGATGGACGTGGACGCATTCTTTCTGGATGGCTTCGCGCCGGCCAAAAACCCGCTGATGTGGCAACCGCGGCTGTTCAAAGCCTTGGCGCGGCTGGCCGCCCCTGGCGCCACAGCCGCCACCTGGACGTCTGCGGCCGCCATCCGCCACGCGTTCGCCACAGCCGGCTTCGAAGTCACCAAGACGCCAGGCACCCACGGCAAGCGTCACATCACCCTGGCCCGTTATGCGCCTGCCTTTACGCCGCGGCGTGCGCCGTCGCGCATTCGTCCCACTGCGCCGCGAGAACGCCGCGCCGTCATCGTCGGCGGCGGGCTCGCAGGCTGCGCCACGGCGCTGGCCTTGGCCAACCAGGGATGGCAGACGACGCTGCTGGACCGGCAGTCCTTTCCGGCAGAAGAAACCTCGGGCAACCCGGGCGGTCTGTTTCACGGCATCGTCAACGCGCAAGATGGCACGCACGCGCGCTTCAACCGCGCAGCTGCGCTGTTCGCCCAACGCGCCGTGGCCGAGCTGCTCCGGCATGAGCCAAGCTCCGGCGGCCTGCATGGCCTGCTGCGCCTCGAAAGCACACTGCCCGACGTCGCCGCGATGGCCTCGGTGCTGGCACGTGTCGGCCTGCCCGACGACTATGTCGCAGCGCTT
>DASQOS010000374.1:0-4533 GCA_035644375.1 Rhizobacter sp. | reverse complement strand
AAAGGTGCGCGAAGCGGTCATCGCCGTGGCCAAGGTGCTGCGCATCGATCACCTGCTCAAGAAGCGGCCGTCGGCGCTGGCCGGGGGCGACATGCAGCGTGTCACGATCGGCCGCGCGCTGGTGCGCCGCCCGGCGGCGATGCTGATGGACGAGCCCATCGGCGCACTCGACGCCAAGCTGCGCGAGGAGATGCGCGCCGAGTTGCGCCGCCTGCACATCGAGAACGACTCGACCACGGTGTACGTCACGCACGACCAGGTCGAAGCGATGTCGATGGCCGACAAGATCGGCGTCATGCACGACGGTCTGCTGCAGCAGTACGACAGCCCGACCAAGGTCTACGACGAGCCGGCCAACCTGTTCGTCGCGCAATTCGTCGGCAGTCCGATCATGAACGTGGTCGACTGCGAGATCGGGGCCACGGCCAACGGCACCGGCCTGCGCCTCGCCGGCATGAGCGAGGCCGCCATGCTCGGGCCACGCGCTGCGGCGAAGCTTCAGCGCGGCGCGCAGGCGGACGAACTGATGCTGGGCATCCGCCCCGAGGCGATTGCGGTGTCGCGCACACCGGTCGCGGGGGCCATCACCGCGCGCGTGCACCTGATTGAGCCGATGGGCGCGTACGACATTGTCGACGTCGCCACCGTCAACGGACACGACAGCGGCGCCATTCTGCGTGCCCGCACGGCGAGCCAGTTCGTCCGCGCGCAGGGCGACCCGGTGTGGCTGTCGCTGGACGACGCCCGCACGCACTTCTTCAACAAGCGCAGCGGCCAGCTGCTGCGCGCCGCCGCCTAGAAGCCATGGCCCGGGTATCCCTCACAGGCATCAGCAAACACTATGGCGCGGTGCGTGCCGTCAACGCGCTCACACTGGACATCCACGACCGCGAGTTCTTCGTGCTGCTTGGTCCCACGGGCGCGGGCAAGACGACGACGCTGCGCTGCATCGCCGGTCTGGAGCAGCCCGAAGACGGCGACATTGCCATTGCGGGCGTGCGTGTCAACGACTGGAGCGCCGCGCAGCGCGACGTGGCACTCGTGTTCCAGCAGTATTCGCTGTACCCCAACTACACGGTGCGCGAGAACCTGGCGTTCCCGCTCAAGTCGAAGCTGCGCAACCTCAGCTCGCAGCAGGTCGAGCAGCGCGTCGCCAAGGCCGCGGCCACGGTGCGCATCACGCACTTGCTGGATCGGCGCACCGATCGCCTGTCGGGCGGCGAGATGCAGCGCGTCTCGATCGGGCGAGCCATCGTGCGCGAGCCGCGCGTGTTCCTGATGGACGAGCCGCTGTCCAGCCTCGATGCCAAGCTGCGCGAGTTGCTGCGCGCCGAGCTCAAGGGGCTGCAGCAGCGCCTGGAGACGACGCTGATCTTCGTGACGCACGACCAGGTCGAGGCGATGACGATGGGCGACCGCATCGGTGTCGTGAACAAGGGGGAGTTGATCCAGGTCGGTACGCCCCACGAGATCTACAACACGCCGAACAACACCTTTGTCGCCTCCTTTGTCGGAGCGCCGGCGATCAATCTGTTCGACATTGCGCTGGATCTGCCGGCCGGCACAGCGCAGGACGGGGCGCTCGGCTTCACGCTCGAACCTGCCACGCGTGCGCGGCTGAACGCGTTGCCGCTCCCGAACGACCGGCGCGTGCGTATCGGGGTACGGCCCGAGGACGTGAAGCTGGTCGCCGCAGGTGGCATTACCGGCACGATCTACGGAGCAGAGCACCACGGCGTCGAGATCATCGCGATCATCCAGGCCGGCGACCACAAGCTGCGGGCCACGATTCCGGCCGATTCGAACGTCGCCGTCAATCAGGTGGTGCAGTTTTCGTTCACGCAGGACAAGCTGCACTTCTTCAACCCGCTGACCGGCGACAGCCTGGGTCGGCACCAACCCATAGGAGACGCGCCATGTCGCAATTGATCGCTACCCACAACTGGATGCGCCCGGAATCGATCAAGCGCACGATCGAGCGCATGAAGCAGACGGGCGTAGACGCACTCGAGCTCTCCGGCGAACCCGATCAGTTCAGCCCGAAGGAGGTGCGCGCGCTGCTGAAAGAGAACGGTCGCACGTGCTGGGGTTCGGTGACGCTGACGCTGGGCGAGCGCAACCTCGCCGCCAAGGAGGCGGCGCAGCGCGAGAAGACCGTCGACTACATGAAGCGTGTCGTCACCCTTGCCAAGGAGTGCGAGGGCCAGATCATTTCGCTGGTGCCCGTCACGGTTGGCAAGGTCGTTGCCGACAGCACGCCGACCGAAGAATGGAAGTGGCTGGTCGAGGGCATCAAGGAGGTCTATGCGCACGCTGAGAAGGCGGGCATCCGGATCGCGATCGAACCGCTGAACCGCTTCGAGACCTACCTGATCAACCGCGGCGACCAGGCACTGGCGTTGGCCGATGCGGTTGGGCCGAACTGCGGCGTTTGCCTGGACCTGTTCCACATGAATATCGAGGAGGCCGATATCCACCAGGCCTTCCGCACCGCCAAGGGCCGCATCGTCGACGTCCACATCGCCGACAACAACCGCTTCGCACCGGGCATGGGAACGCTGGACTTCCCGGCGATCGTGCAGACCATCAAGTCGGTGGGCTACACCGGCGCGCTGACGCTGGAGTTCGTGGCGACGATTGACCGCACGCCTATCAGCCCGTACGGAGACCAGGTCGAAACGAATCCGGTCGACGTGTCGCCCGAGCAGCTGAAATTCATCATCGACCATGGCTCCAGTCTGCTGTCGGACAAGTTCTACACCGGGCTGTTCACGCAGTCGGTGAAGGTCTTGCGTCCGCTGTTGTAGGTCTTCTCGGCTTTCCGAGAGAAGGGGCAGGGCATGCTGTTCGGCAAACTCTTCCACACCGCGATCAAGACGGCTGATCTGGACGCGACCGTGCGCTTCTACACCGAGGTGCTGGGCATGATCGTGGCCGATCGGCCGCCGATCGGTTTCCCCGGCGCATGGCTGAAGCCCGCGCAAGCGGGTGCCGACGCGATCTTCCACCTGTACGCGGGCGATGCGGCAAAAGAAGCGGATGGCTCGGTGCAGACCGGCACGGCAGCCATCGACCACGTGTCCGTCGTCTGCCAGGGCTACAGCCGCTTCAAGGTGCAATTCGAGAAGTACGGCCTGCCCTACCGCGAGAACATCGTGCCGGCGACGCCGCTGTGGCAGTTGTTCGTGTTCGACCCGAACGGCGTTCAGCTCGAGCTCACGTTTCACTCGGCGGCCGAGCGCGAGCCACCCCCTGTGATCGCGGCGCAGCGCCGCTATGCGGCGAGCGAACGCTGGTTCCAGCCAGAGCTGTATCGACAGTTCTCCGCGCGTTGAACGAGAACCTATCGATGAAGATCACTCGCGTCGAAGCCGTCTGGCTGCAGGTCCCGATCCCGCAGGACCGGCAGCACGTGAGCGACTTCGGCCGCGCCACGACCTGCGACTCCGCGCTGGTGCGGGTCGAGACCGATGCGGGCATCACCGGCGTCGGCGAAGCCAAGGTCTCAGCCGGAGGCCAGGGCGACTACCAAGGTGTGGTGGCCGTGATCAACAAGGAGTTCGGTCCGGGCCTGATCGGCGAAGACCCGCGCAACATCGTGCGCATCTGGGAGAACCTGTACAGCGGTACGCGCGGCCACTACGCGATCGCACGCGGCCACGTGTTCCCGGCGATGAGCCGGCGCGGCGTGTCGATCTCGGCGATCTCCGGCATCGACATCGCGCTGTGGGACATCCTCGGCAAATCGCTGGGCGTGCCGGTCTGGCAACTGCTCGGCGGTCGCAAGGCCGAGCGCATGCCGGCATACGCCTCGGGCGGCTGGGCCGATGCGCGCGGGATCGGTGCTCAGCTGACGGGCTATGTGGAAAAGGGCGATTTCAAGGCCGTGAAGATGCGCATCGGCGTGATCGATGGCTCACCGGCGGCATCGGCCGAGCGCGTCGTCGCCGCGCGCGAGGCGCTCGGGCCAACCATCGATCTGATGGTGGACGCACACGGCACCTACACGGTGTCCGAGGCCAAGCAGTTCTGCCGCCTGGTGCGCGATTGCGATCTTGCGTGGTTCGAGGAGCCCGTGACGGCAGACGACAAGCGTGGGCTGGCCGAGGTGCGGGCCGGCACCCACATCCCGATCGCCAGCGGCGAGAGCGATTGCACGCGCTTCGACTTCCGCGACCTGATCGAACTGCGTGCCGCAGACATCCTGCAGCCCGACCTCGGCATCTGCGGCGGCATCACCGAAACGATGCGCATCGCGGCGCTCGCGAGCGCGGCGAACCTGCGTCTGGCGCCGCACTTGTGGGCCGGCGCACCGGCGTTCGCCGCCGGCCTGCATTTGTCGGCGGCGTCGCCGGCTACCCACATCCTCGAGTATTCGCTGGGCGCGAATCCGATGATCCATGAGCTGATCGAAGAGAGCTTCACAGTCGAAGGCGGCATGTTGACGATCCCCGACCGGCCGGGCCTGGGCATCACGATTCGTGATGACTTCGTCAGGCGCTACCGGAAAACCGGGTGAATCGATGGAAGGCC
>DASQOS010000373.1:0-4969 GCA_035644375.1 Rhizobacter sp. | reverse complement strand
GAGCGCTGCGGTGCAGGCCCACAGCGAACACCCGCTGGGCCGTGCGGTGGTGGTCGCGGCGCGCAGCCAGGGCCTGGACGTGGCGGCGGCCACGCAGATTCGCGCCGTCGCCGGCCGCGGCATGGCGGCCACGGTGGCCGGGCGCGAGCTCAGGCTGGGCAGCAGCCGCTACATGGCAGAACTGCAGGTCGACCTGTCGGCCTGGCAGGCGCGCGCCGCCGAGCTGCAGGCCGAGGGTCGCACGGTGTCGTGGCTGGCCGATGCGAGCGACGCTGCCGCGCCGCGCCTGGTCGGTTTGCTCGGGTTCGGCGACACGCTCAAGCCCACGGCCGTGGCCGCGGTGCAGGCGCTGCAGCGGCTGGGGCTGCGCTGTGTGCTGCTGACGGGCGACAACGCCGGCAGTGCACGCAAGGTGGCGCAGCAGCTCGGCATTGCCACGGTCCACGCCGAGGTGCTGCCGCAAGACAAGGCCGCCATCGTCGCAGCGCTGAAGGCGGCGGGCGAACGTGTGGCGATGGTGGGTGACGGCATCAACGATGCGCCGGCGCTGGCGGCCGCCGATGTGGGCGTTGCCATGGCCAGCGGCACCGACGTGGCGATGCACGCGGCGGGCATCACGCTGATGCGCGGCGACCCGGTGCTGGTGGCCGAGGCGATCGAGATGTCGCGCCGCACCTGGGCCAAGATCCGGCAAAACCTGTTCTGGGCCTTCGTCTACAACCTGGTGGGTGTGCCGCTGGCCGCGCTGGGCCTGCTGAGCCCGGTGATCGCCGGCGCTGCCATGGCCTTGAGCAGCGTCAGCGTCGTGACCAACGCCTTGACGCTGGGGCGCCATAGGGGCCGCTAGCGCTGAAAGATTTGGGATTCGCCGTGACGAAAGCCCCTCAAAAGCCCTGCGCCATCCGGTGGGAACGCAGGCCACGCCCACGAGCCGACGCATTGTTCCTATAATTTCCACAATCCGCCGCATTTGCGGTTGGATGGAGAGGCAGATGGCGACCGCGTCCAAAGCAGCAAAAAGTCCCGGCAGCACGCCGGAAATTCGCTTTCGCCCTGCGCCCGATGTCTACGCCAAGGCCATCAGCATCGCCGAATCGCTGGGCCTGAATGTCAACGACGTGGCGCGCATGGGGCTGACCCAGCTCGCCAACCAGCGCGAGATTCGCCTGCTGCCGGCCGACAGCCAGCCCGCCGAGCGCCAACCCGCATTGCGCGCCTACCCGCTGCACGGCGTCACCGTGGCACGCATTGCCGAGATCGCCGGCCAGGCCGCGCTCGCGGCCGATGCAAAACACACCCTGGCAGAACGCGCCGTGCGCGCCGCAACCGGCGCCGCTGCCAAGCGCACGCCAAAACACCTTCGGGCCGCGGGCGCCAAGCGCTGACGCTGCCCATGCCGAGTCTGGTGATGATTGCCGGGCCGAATGGCTCGGGCAAAAGCACGCTGACCGACGCCTTGATGGCCGCACCCGGTGTCGAACTGCCGGCCCTCTACATCAACGCCGACGAGCTGCAGCGCAAGCAGAAGATTCCAAGCGCGGCCATGGCGCAGCGCAAGGCCGCGCAAGCGCGTGCCCGGGCATGCGCCAAGGGCCGCGACTTCATGTTCGAGACCGTGATGTCGCACCCGTCCAAACTGGCCGAGCTGCAGCAGGCCAGGGCAGGCGGCTACCGCGTGACGATCCACTTCGTGTCGACGCGCCACGCCGACATCAACGTGCAGCGCGTGGCGCTGCGCGTCGCCGCCGGCGGCCACCCGGTGCCCGAGGCGCGCACGCGCCAGCGATATGCGCGCACGATGGCGCTGGCGCCGCTGGCCATCGGTCATGCCGACGAGGCGCTGGTGTTCGACAACAGCCGGCGCGGCAGCGAAGGCGGGTTGCAGTTGCAGGCCCAACTGGTGAACGGCGAACTGCTGCTCAGCACGGACCAGCCTGAAGCCTGGGTCGCCGAGCTGGCGCTGCGCGTGCGTGAACGCACGGCCGAACTCGCCGGCCTGCACGAGGCAGCGCAAGCGCGTGAGCTGCCGTTGGTGCAAGCCAGGCTGGACGGCGGCCGCAGCCTCGGTCCGGTGGAGATCGCCGGCCGGCACCATTTTTTGCAACACGATGTTCAGGCCGGCGTGCTGGTCGTGCACGACCGCGCGCTGCTGCCGGTCGACACCGTGTTGGTGCCTGGGCAACGCTGCTGCATCAGCTACCTGGAAGGCGTCAGCACGCTGGAACTGCTGGGCGCAGAACCGTCCCGGACCCAAAGCCGGCAGGCTCCTCAGTCAAGTTGATTCACGCGGCTGCGGCGCTGCCGATCATCACACCCGACAGCAGCATGTACGCATTGACCCAGGCGGCTTCCACCTCGGGCGTGAAGCCCTGGCCCAGGCCTTGGCGCAAGCTCCACAGCAGCGCGGCGCCCACGGTCTCGTAGTGCGCCGATTGAACGCCGTACGCCACGTGGCGCCGGGCCAGCGCTTGCGCTGCCGGAATCAGCGTGTCGATCTGGCCCAGGCCCGCGACCACGGCGCTCAGCATCGCCATCAGCTTGCCGCCTTGCGCGCTCAGGTCGGACTTGAAGAGTGCGCGCAACGACGGGTCGAGCTCGAACAGGCGGGCATAGAACAGCGCTGCCACGGCCGGCGCCTGCGGCGCCACCTGCGCGAAAGAGGATTGCACCCGGGAAATCTCGGTCTTGGTCATGGCGCTCTTTCTGGGGGGTGACTGTCACGTCGACACGCCGTGAGATAGCACCCTTCATGCCGCTGGCTTTGGGTGCTGGTCGGAGTGAGGCTGGGAAGGCTTCGCAGGCGCGCACTCAGCTACTTTTGTCACAGATTTCAACCTGCCGGACAGCACGCTCTCCCCTAAGCTGGCAGGGGCTCCGACGCACCGGCGGCGCCCCGATCGCCACACGCATCGAGCAGCCCACGCACCCGTTCCAACATCCTTTGTTTTTGATCGACCATGAAACTCTTCGGTATCACGCTGCGCAAACCTTCCTTCAACGAAATCACGGCCGCGGCCGTCATGGGCGTCGGCCTGTGGCTGGCGTGTCTGGGCGTGATGAACGCGAGCGGACAGCCGATGGGACGCATGGACGCAGGCGCCGCCTTGCTGGTGGTGGTCTGGGCCTGCGTGGCCGTGCGCTTGGGCATCAACGTGTCGGCGGGTGTTCGCCACCTCGCGGTGAACGCGTTGGTCAGCGCGGCCTTGCTGGTCGTGTACCAAGGCGCTTGGGCGCTCGCGTCCTGATCGCGTCGGCCGCGAATTCCCCAGGTCAGTGGTAGGACATCGCTGACAGTTCGTCGCGCTGCCCGCTGATGCGGCGCCCACAAGGTCTCATCTAGTCTAGCGACACCAGCGGTTGGGGTCGCTTCGACGGTCTTCGCTTCGACGCTCAACTGCGGCACACCCGCACGGGGCGTCGCGCAGGCAGTTTCTCGCGCGGCCTCGCCGGCGGATCTGTTTGTCAATTGATTCTCTAGAGGAGATCGCAATGAACCTGATTATTTGGCTGGTCATCGGGGGGCTCATTGGCTGGGTCGCCAGCATGATCATGAGAACCGACGCACAGCAAGGTGTGCTCTTGAACGTGGTCGTTGGCATTGTGGGCGCCATGTTGGGCGGCTGGCTGCTGGCGCCCATGTTCGGTGCGGGGACGATCAACCAGAACGATTTCAGTGCGGGTGGCCTGGCGCTGTCGCTGCTCGGCGCCATCATCCTGCTGGCGATCGTGAACCTGTTCCGACGCGGAAGCATTCGCTGAGGCGGTTCCAGGGTCGGCCGACACCCGGTGCCGGCCGACCTTGGCAGGCACCGGGTGCCTGGCAGGACATGCGCGTTGGCGCCGGCACATGGCCTGCCTCAGAATGGCCGGCGTCCGGCGCGACGCCGGGCGCCATCTCAATGACGAAGACGCAGGCCCAAGGAGCCCGACATGGAAAACAAAGTCAGCAACCTGATCGATCAGAACTTTCCGACCAGCGAATCGGTGGATCGCATGGCGCAGACCGCCCATGCCGCGATCGACCGCGTGGCCGAACAAGCCCGCCCCGCCGTTGACAAAGCGCGCGCCGCCGCCACCCACGCTGCCGCGGCGATGGAGTCCAAGGCCAGCCAGATCGGCGAGATGGAAGCGCAGTGGATGGACTCGTGCCGCGCGCATGTGCGCCAGCACCCCTTGTCTTCCATGGCGATCGCCGTGGCAGCCGGCATGCTCATCGCACGCCTGGCGCGCTGAGCAGTTGCTGCTGCCGTCCGACTAGGCGGGTTCAGCCCGCCAGCCAATGGTGCGAGAACGCCGCCAGATCGGCATGCATTGATTTGGCCAAGCTCATTTCGCTGCCTGCGTTCGGGCTGCCATGCGGTTCCCGAAGAATGAGCGCGGTGTGAATCGCCGCGTGAACGCCACGCAGATAGGGCAGGTAGTCGTCCACGAAAGCCACTGGGCGCAATTCGTTGACGGCGTCGGCCTTGGGGCTGCGTTCAGTGCCTGAATTGCCGGTGGCCAGCACGCGTTCGATCGGAAATCCCAGAGCGCGCAAATTGTTCAGCCGGGCGGCCTCGTACCTGAGATCAAGCGCGGTGACGCACACCAGGTCGAAACCGGCTTTGTGCAGTCGGTGACATGCCGACACGGCGCCCTCGATCGCCGGCACCGCCGACCAAAACCCCTGATCGAAGTGGGTGCGAAAGTGCTCCCACTGCGCAGGGGCCAGCTCGGGCACATGCCAGCGGTCGGTGGGCCAATAGGCGCGGGGATCGCGCTCGTGCGGACGCTTGCCGAACGCGCGTCCCCAGACGTGTGCATAGGCGAGGTTGAAATCCAGCAGCACGCCGTCTGCATCCAGAGCGATCACGGGACGAGGCATTTCGCCACTGTATCGGTCAGGGTCTTTTGACGAGTGATTTCATGTAGGCAAATTCCCACACTGGAATGGGCGCTGAACGCTCGACGCGTCGCCCAAAATGCGTAG